>NZ_DKLM01000089.1:0-7279 GCF_002455975.1 Clostridium sp. UBA6640 | reverse complement strand
TGTTTTAAGAAATTATTTTTCTGAAAAATAATTTTTTCCTTAACTGTGCATTGTGCATTGTGAATTGTGCACTAATCTAAGTTGTGCATTTTGCAGTGTGAATTAAAATATAATAAAGAGATACATTAATTTTTAAGGTAGTTATCTATATATTTGGAGGTGTATTTATGTTAAATTTTGTTTACAGCATACCAACTGAAATATTTTTTGGTGAAGGAAAGATAAAGGTCTTAGGTAAGGAAATAAAGAAGCATGGAAATAAAGTACTTTTAGTTTATGGTGGAGGAAGCATAAAGAAAACAGGACTATACGATAAAATTACTAATATATTAAAAGAAAATAATATAGATTTTGTAGAACTTGCAGGGGTAGAACCAAATCCTCGTATTACTAGCGTAAGAGAAGGGATTAGGCTTTGTAGAGAAAATAATGTAGATTTCATCCTTGCAATAGGAGGAGGCAGTGTAATAGATTGTTCTAAATTTATTGCAGGTGGATACTATTATGATGGAGATCCATGGGATTTCTTTATTGGCAAAGGAGATATTACAAAAGCATTGCCATTAGCTTCAATACTTACTTTAGCAGCAACTGGTTCTGAAATGAATAGGGGAGGAGTTATAAGTAATCTTGAAACTAATCAAAAGCTTGCAACAGGGCATCCTGCTCTTTTGCCTAAGTTTTCAATTTTGGATCCAACCTATACTTACACTGTGCCTAAAAATCAAACAGCTGCAGGTGCAGTAGATATTATGAGCCATATATTTGAAGTTTATTTTACTCCAACAAAAACTGCATTTCTTCAAAATAGAATGGCAGAAGCATTATTAAAAACAGTTTTTCATTATGGACCAATAGCATTTAATGAACCAGGAAACTATGAAGCGCGAGCAAATTTAATGTGGGCATCAAGTCTTGCTATTAATGGTTTATTGAGTTATGGAAAAGATACAAACTGGTCAGTACATGACATGGAACATGAATTAAGTGCATTTTATGATATAACTCATGGAGTAGGATTAGGCATATTAACTCCTGTGTGGATGGAATATATTTTAAATGATGATACCGTAGATGATATTGCTGAGTATGGAATAAATGTATGGAGTTTAGAGGCTGATAGTGATAAATATAAAACTGCTAAGGAAGCTATAAACAAAACAAGAGATTTCATAAAATCTTTAGGTATTCCTATGACTTTAAGAGAAGTGGGAATAGGAGAAGAAAAATTAGAAATTATGGCTAGACAATGTGCAGGAGATGGAACAGTAGGAAATTATCCTCCACTAACTTCAGAAGATATACTAGAAATATATAAAAGAGCATTATAATATTATAATGGAAATCAGTAATTATTGCTTCTTAATTTTTACTACTAAAAGATAACTGTAAAAATTGAAAAGCTAACAATAAAAGGCTATTGATGTTATATCAATAGCCTTTTATTGTAAGAGGATTTTAGAATAAGTTGTAGAATATGGAATATAACAAATGAACATATATATTTATTTACAAAATACCTATAAATAATACAAATTTTTTGGATTACAAGAATTGATGACAATGGAAATCTTAATTAGGCATGAGGTGTTGAAAATTGATTGATAAAGCTAAAAATTATTATGATTATTTTTTCTCAGAGGAATACCATTCTCTTTCTATAGAACAAAAAAGATGTAATTTAGCCTTAAGTGCTTTTGATGGAGCTATTTGGGAATGGAATTTAAATACCGATGAAGTTTATTTAAGTAGCAAAGGCGATCAGTTGTTAGGGATAGAAAATAGTTCACAATCTATAAATAGTATAAACTCTTTGTCTAAGTTTGTGCANNTTTCTTTCTTGAAAGAATAAAAATTTCTAATGATAAAGAATTTTCCCATGAATATAGAATAATACAAAAATGTGGAAATATTAAGTGGGTTAGAGCTAGTGGAAAAATATATAGAAGTAAAAAAGATAATATAAATTTAGCATCAGGATTTATAATAGAAATAACAAAGAAAAAAAAACAACAATTAGCTTTAGTAAAAAATCAAATGAAAAACAGATTAACCATCGCCGGGTCATTAGATAGTATTTGTGAGGTGGATTTAAAGAAAAAAATTATGAATTTTAGTTCATCTATAAATAACATACTTAAAGATGATAAGGCAAATGAAAAGATAAGGTACTATAGCCATTGGATGAAATATATATATGACGAAGATAGAGAAAACTATTGCAAAGGTATTGAAGAATTTTTAAATAGTAATGAAGTGTATTATGCTAATCAGTATAGAATACTAAATGCAAATAATGAGATTGTTTGGTTAGAAGCTAGAAGCAAAGCTACTTTTGATGAATTAGGTAATAAAGATTATTTATATGTATCAATCAAAGATATAACTAAAGAGAAACTTGAAAGAAGTAAATATGAAAGACTGCAATATAATGATGATCTTACAGGTCTGCCTAATAGATTTTTTTTACGAGAAGCACTAATAAAAAAAGAAATAGATAGCTCTTTAAAAATGAAAGAGAAGATTGCATTAATATCTGTAGATATAGATGGATTTAAACATATAAACGATACTTTTGGTCATAATTATGGTGATGAACTTTTACGTCAAGTTGCTGAAAGATTAAAATTAATGGTTGGAGAAGATGATATACTTTGTAGATTTAGTGGTGACGAATTTTCTTTTCTCATTGAACATATAAAAGGATATATAGACCTAGAGAATAGAGCTAAACAAATTATAAAGTTATTTAATTCTCCTATTAAGATATTTGATAGCGAAGTTTTTATAAGTGTAAGTATAGGTATGACGCTTTACCCCGATCACGGTGAAATACTTTCAGATTTAGTTTATAAAGCTGATATGGCTATGTATAAAGCAAAAAGTTTAGGAAAAAATCAGTATTATTTATTTGAATTTAGTGATTTAGAAAAGGTAAATAGAATATTTTCTATAGAAAAAGATTTAAGTGAAGCATTAAATAAAAATGAAATGTATTTAGTATTTCAGCCTAAGATCAGCACTGATAATGAAGAAATGGTGGGGCTAGAGGCACTAATTAGATGGAAGCATTTAGAAAAAGGATTTATATCCCCTGTGGAATTTATCCCTATTGCTGAGTATACTAAGACAATAATACCAATAGGAAGGTTTGTTTTTGATGAAGCCTGTAAAAAATGTAGAGAACTTTTAGATATGGGATATGATAATTTTAAGATATCTGTAAATCTTTCTAAGGTACAACTAGAAGATAAAAATCTGACTAATAATTTTATAAATATATTAAAAAAATATAATTTAGATCCTAGATATATAGAATTAGAAATAACGGAAAGCGTTATAATTGATGTATTGGAGAAAAATTTAGATGTTCTAGATAAGCTTCATAAATATGGAATGAGTATTTCACTAGATGACTTTGGTACAGGATTATCACCGTTAAAATATTTAAAACTTTTAAATTTAGATTGTTTAAAAATAGATAAAAGCTTTATAGATGATATAGGAATTAATAAAAAAAGTGAGCATATTATTGATGGACTTATAAAACTTGCACATAGCTTAAAGCTTTCAGTGATAGCTGAAGGTGTGGAAACGGAAGAACAGATTAAATATTTAAAAGCTAATAACTGCGACATTATACAGGGGTATTATTATGCTAAACCTATGATATTTGAAGAAACAGTTAAATTTTTGAAAAATAAATAATTAAGACAAATTTTTGTTAATTAACTCTATATTTAGTTATAGTTTAAATACATTAAAAATTTTAGATATATTATAACAAATAGAACCATGATGAAATCATGGTTCTATTTGTTATATTTTTCATAGAAATTCTTTATTTATACCTTAAATAAATTTCTATGGAAATAAAAAATGATATATAAATATGCATTATTTAGTTATCATAAATTGTATAATAAAGTATTTAATGCTATAATTTACATAATAATGGGAATGGGCGTATATAAAAGTTATAATAAAATATTGCCCTAAATGTAAATTATTTAAGGGGGAAAATATATGAGTAAAAAAAGTATTTGGTCATTTAAATTTAATACTGCAGCATTAGTTCTTATACCAGCAGCAGTAGGTATTAACTACATTGGTAAAAGTTTTGCAGAGATATTAAAACTTCCACTATGGCTAGATGCTATAGGAACATTGCTTGCTAGTATGCTTGCAGGACCTATAATAGGAGGAATTTGCGGGGTAGTTAACAACGTAATTTATGGGCTAACTATGAATCCAATATCTTTTGTTTATGCATTCACTAGTTTAGGAATAGGAATTACAGTAGGGGTTCTAGCCCATAAAGGATGGCTAGATACATTACCCAAAGCAGTATTTACAGGTCTTATAGTTGCATTAGTTTCAACGGTTATATCTACTCCATTAAATATAATTTTTTGGGGAGGACAAACAGGAAATATTTGGGGAGATAGTGTATTCACAATATTAACAGCAAATAAAAGTCCATTATGGTTAGCATCTTTTTTAGATGAGTTAGTCGTGGATATTCCAGATAAAATCGCTACGGTGATCGTTGCTTACGGAATATTTAAGAATTTACCTAAAAAACTCACAATTCTTTATAAAAATGATAATAATATAGAGACTTTATAGTATAGGAAAAACTTTAATTTAAACTTTTTTAATTCATAATTTCTTTTAATACAGGATGCACAATTTATAATTAAGTTAATTGGCAAGGACTTAAGAAAAGTTAAAATTGTAAATTGTGCGTTGCTCTAAACTGTAAGGAGGCGTATATAATGAAGAGTTTAACACTATATTCAAAGCAGAACACCATAATACATAAAATAAATCCAATAAACAAGATTATGTATATAGTAGCATCAATTCTTATACCAATAATAATTCCTAAAATAACTGTTGCACTCATGTGTTTAGCTATTAGTATTTTTATATTATTAATTGGTAAAGTTTTTAAAAAAGTTATTCCTCTTTTAGGTTTTAGTTTAATTTTATTATTTTCAATTATTTTAATTCAGGGATTATTCAAGGCTGATAATATAACGCCTGTTTTTTCTGTAGGGAATTTTATCTTTTATAAAGAAGGACTATTTTATGCATTAAAAATTTGTATAAGAGTTTTGAATATATTATGTAGTTTTTCGATATTAATACTTACTACTAAGCCTTCAGATTTAATTGAAGAATTAGTTAGAAAAGGATTATCTCCTAAAATAGGTTATGTACTAAGTTCTGTACTTCAAATTATTCCTGAAATGAGCTCTACTATGGGAACCATAACAGATGCCCAAAGATCTAGGGGGATGGAGACAGAAGGAAAGCTTTTAACAAGAATAAAAGCTTTTTTTCCATTAATAGGGCCTGTAGTTATGAATTCCTTAGTTGCTACTAGAGAAAGAGCCATGGCTTTAGAAGTGAGAGGATTTAATTCGAAGATAAAGAAAAGTTTTTTAAATGAAAGTCAAAGTTCAAGTTATGATAGAGGAGCTAAGTGGTTCTTAATATGGTCCATAGTTTTAGCAATAATTTGGAGAGTTAAATTATGAAGAAGATAATTGTAGATAGCTTAAAATACAGGTACCCTTTAAATGAGGAGTTAGATTTAAAGGATATTTCTTTTCAAGTAGAAAAAGGAGAATTTATAGGTATAATAGGAGAAAATGGGTCGGGGAAGTCAACACTTTGCCAAGCTTTAGTAGGCCTTGTACCTCATTTTTATCGTGGGGCCTATGGTGGCAAGGTGATAATTGATGGAATGGAAGTTAAAGAAAATGATATTAGTGATATATGTCTAAAGGTTGGAATTGTATTTCAAAATCCATTTACTCAAATTACCGGTTCTAAGCTTACACTTTATGAAGAAATAGCCTTTGGACTTGAAAATATGGGAATTAAAAGAGAAGAAATGATAGAGAGAATAGACTATGCTTTAAAGCTTTTAGATATATATAAATACAAGGATAGAAATCCTTTTGATCTATCAGGAGGACAAATGCAAAGAATGGCAATTGCTAGTATTATAGCAATGAGGCCTGAAATAATTATATTAGATGAACCTACCTCACAGCTTGATCCACAAGGATCAGAAGAAGTGTTTAAAGCAGTTCAAAACTTGAGTAAAGAAGGCATGACTGTAATAATGGTAGAACATAAGATAGAAAAAATAGCTAAATATTCTAATAAGGTATTACTTCTTCATGGTGGAAGAAGTATAGATTTTGATGTACCAGAAAAGATATTTTCAAGAGAGGATTTATTAGACTATGGAGTAAATTA
Source organism: Clostridium sp. UBA6640 (assembly GCF_002455975.1). Taxonomy (GTDB): domain Bacteria; phylum Bacillota; class Clostridia; order Clostridiales; family Clostridiaceae; genus Clostridium_J. Next base: position 1,003 of record NZ_DKLM01000089.1, on the reverse strand, counting down.
TCCATCCTTTACTAAAATTTGTAGAGAATTAAATATTAAAAGTAGTAAAACAGGACTATATCCAATAACCCTAGAAGAAGCTTATGATTTGGTGGTGAAGAACAATGAAAAAAATTATAGTTAATAATTTAAACTTTTCTTATAAAAAAGGTGAGGAAATTTTAAAAAATATTAATTTAGATTTTGATTCAACTTCTACTGCTATAGTGGGACAAAATGGTGCAGGAAAAACAACTTTTGTAAAACTCCTGAAGGGATTATTAAAGCCTTGCAGTGGAGATATATTTATTAATAATATGAATACTAAAGAAGTTACAGTGGCAGAGTTATCAAAGCATATAGGATTAGTTTTTCAAAATCCTAATGATCAAATTTTTAAGAATAAAATAATAGATGAAGTTATGTTTGGACCTTTAAATATAGGATTATCTAAAGATAAGGCCATGGAAAATTCTATAAATGCATTAGAAATGGTAGGACTAGAAAATAGGTTAAATGATAATCCCTATGACTTAGGTCTATCTGATAGAAAATTAATATCCATTGCTTCGATTATAGCAATGAACACTGATATTATAATATTGGATGAGCCTACTATTGCTCAAGATTATAAAGGAAGAGAAAAGATAAAACATATCATAGAGAAGTTAAAAGAACAAAGAAAATTAGTAATAACAATAATTCATGATATGGACTTTGTCGCAGAATGTTTTGAAAGAACTATAGTTTTTAACAAAGGAGAAGTACTTTTGGATGGAAGTACAAGAGAGGTGTTTTCAAAAGAAGAGACAATAAATAAGGCTTATCTAGAAACACCTCACATAACTCAACTTTGTAAGAGATTAGGATATGACCATACTTTTTTAACAGTTGAGGAGTTTATTGAAACATATAAAAGTAAACTCCTAAGAAGTTAATATGTAGCTACGTTAGATATTATAATCAACAACTTAGATTAGTGCACAATGCACAATTCACAATGCACAGTTAAGGAAGAAATTAT
>NZ_DKLM01000162.1:2951-7485 GCF_002455975.1 Clostridium sp. UBA6640 | reverse complement strand
AATTTTGCACTTTTGTATCTGGAGCAAAGCCTCGTGTCCACCATTTTGCACTATAAATCTTTCCACTATAACTAACTTTATCTCCGGCATTATAGCTTATATCAGGTTTCCACTGATCTTCAAGTGGCAACTTAGGAATTTCATTCTCTGAAGACTCTTCAAGTCCAGTATCAGTAATCTTATAAGTTATACTAGCAGCTTTTTTTAATTCTAATTTATTTTCTACATTTGTAATTAACAATCTATTATCTGGCTCTCTGTGTTTTATTGTAATATAGTATCCAGATTTAACATCAATATTTTTAATTAGTGATTCATTTGCCTTATTACCAACGAAGTCTTCTGTGTAAACAGTATTTCCTTCAGCATCTCTAATTAAAACTGAAGCATAACTGTCTGTAAAGTAAACATGCGGTTCGCCTTTTTCTATATTAATTTCAGCTTGTTTAGAGAATAAATCTAAATTTAATTCTGCAAAAATCCAATCTCCTAAGCCTTTTAAAGTTATATTGAAGCTTTTACCTAAGTAAGGATTTTTATTAGAGTTTGGTATATCGTTTTCGCTAATTTGTTTTAATTCATTTTTAGTAATTTGATATGAATTAGTAGCAGCTTTATTAAGCTCTAAATTCTTATCACTATTAGTTATAAAAAGTCTATTAGAATATTCTCTGTGTTTAACTGTTAAATAATATCCTTCATTTAAAGGAATGTCTTTTACTAAAGCATCATTTATTTCATTACCAATAAAATCTTTATAGAAAACAGTTTCTCCAAAATTGTCTTGAATTAAAATTGATGCATAGCTATCATTAAAATAATAATGAGTTTCAATATTTTCTATAGTAAGTTTACTAGTTAATTTATCAAGATTTAAGTCAAATTTAGCAAACTGCTTATCACTATATCCTTTAAAATCAAAAGTAAAGTTTGATCCTTTATAATTATTTTCAGTACTACCAGCTAAAGTAGCTGATTTATTAATGGTGTTATCAAATAAATCAGTTATAATTACTTTTGCATAAAGACCAGTTGAACTAGCCAATTGACAACTTTCTTTTACAGAATTTTCATATGATTTAATATTATTTATAGTTTTAATTGGAGTACCAGTCATACTAGGATTATTGTAAATTTCTATTTTGCCTTTAAACTGAGGAGTACTTTGATTTTTTAGTTTCCAAGAAATATTTAAATAGTTATTTTCATATTTAGCGTTTGTTATATCAAAATCTAAAGTTCCAACATCTGGTTTGCTAGGTTGATTTATAGTAAATACTTGTTCACTAGTCATTGATGGCTTTGTATTACCACCTGCCTCAACCCAAACATATTCAGGATTTCCTCCTCCATCCCAATTCTTATTAGGATATTGGCAAGTAATTTTTTGTTGATATAAAGAATTCCAATCTTGATTTGAAACACTTCTGCTATATAAATTTTTTAATCTAGCATTTCTCACATCTTGACCATTTCCTGCCCAATCTTCTTGGAACATTCCTGTTCCCCAGCCAAAGTTTACATTAGCTACAGGAAAATCTAATACAGCTATTTGCACCCATTCTTTTGTAGATTCGTCTCTTACCCATTGTCCAAATTTAGTATGTCCATCTTCTTGCCAATTACGCATAGTCATTTTATACCAACTATTAGGTTTCCAATCATAGTTAGTTTCTACTTTCATTCCTTCTCCTTCTCCACCAAATCGTGATGAAGTAGAGCTTGATGATAGATATTCTGCTTTAATTGGCTGCCTTACAGATACTGGATCCCAAATTGCAAAGTGCAGTGTACGTTTATCAGTTCTTTGTTGAAAGCCAGCATATCCACCAGCTTCTCCACCAGCATTCCAATTATGGACAGCCCAATAAGTATTAGGTGCATTTTTAGTTGTGCTCCAATCTACTGAGATTATATCAGCTTTCTTTTCATTTACAGGGCTTACATACATACCTGTCGCATTAGTATTTGCATAAACTAATTTGGAGCTGATATTAGCAGTACCAAATACTATTAAGAGAGTCATAATTCCACTTAGCAAAGATTTCTTTTTCATTTACCATCTTCCTTTCATTTGTTAAAAATTTTAGTAAATTAAAATTTTTACCATGTTTAATTTTATTAAATTAAATAAATTTTGTAGTAAAAATCTTTTATAAAATATCTATAATAATTTAAACTCTATCATGGAAATGTCCATCTTTCGCTGATTTTGTATAAATGGGCACTTAAATGTAATAATTGGATTTATATAAAGAAAAAAGAGTATTTCATTTTATTAGTGAAATGCCCTTAAGAAAAATTATATATTGGGGATATATATATATAAACTACTCTAAAATTTAATGTATGTCTGAATATAAGTTACAGTTTGATATATTAATTCACAACTTATATTAGTGCACAATGCACAATTCACAATGCACAGTTAAGGAAGAAATTATGTTTTAGAAAAATAATTTCCTAAAACATATTTTTTGCTAGCAATTTTATATTTCTAGCCTTAAAAAAAAGTTACTGCGTAACTTTAAGAAATAATCAATTTAAAATTTCTCAGTGGCAGCTGAGAAATATCCACAATTGTGAATTTTGCATTGTGAACTGTGAATTGTGAATTTAGCAGTATTAGTGTCAATGTTAATAAATGTCGATTGCTTTCAGGGATTGATCAACTATAGAAGTGGTACATCTATATAGGGCGGAGGGGAAAGTCTTAATAGTAGCTTTATAAACAAAGAAAAGAGTTTTATTTATATAATAAAAAATGCTGCTCTTTACTAATCTTTAGTTAAGAGCAACATTCTTATTTTTAGTATAAATCACTTGTTTTTACTATAAATCACTTATTTTTTGCTTTGATATAGGAAATACAATATACCCCATCAATATAGAAATCACAGTTGGAACAAGCCAAGGAAAGCCTAATTCACCAAGAGGTATAAAATTTAGATTGATAGAAGGTATTATTTGAAGTATACCAAATACTAATGAAGTATAAACACCAAGCCTTACTGCTTTTATATTTTTTATTAATCTATCAGCTAACGTAGTAAATATCAAAGTTATTGTTACTGGATATAGTACGCTTAAAATAGGACCGGATATCTCAACAATATTATCAACACCAAGAGAGCCAATTACAATACTTATTATCGAAATTACAATTGCATTTACTTTATAAGGAAGTTTTCCATTTGATATTTTTTCGAAGAATGAAGAACCAGCGGCTAATAATCCAATGGAAGTTGTTAAACAAGCAAGTCCAATAGCAATACCTATCGTAGTAGAACCAAGATTACCTAATATAGATTTAGATATTAATAATAATAAACTTGTCTTAGACAAATTAGGAATTTCAAATCCACTTGTTTGAGCACCTAAAAACATTAAACCACCATAAATGAATGCTAGACCAATTATAGCAACACCGCCTGATTTAAGTGTCATAGGAAGGATCTCTTTTTCTGAATAGTTTTTTTCTCTAAGTGCATTTGTAATAATTGAGGCAAATAATAATCCAGCTAATGCATCCATAGTTTGATAACCTTCTATAAAAGAAAGTGATAATACAGAGGTCGCATCAGTAGAAATAATATCACCGATAGGAAAAATTATTCCTTTTACAATTAGAAATGTTAATATAAGTATTAATGCAGGAGTAAGATATTTACCTATAGTGTCAATTATAGAAGAACTTTTTAGTACAAACATTAAATTTATTCCAAAATATATTATCATTGAAACAAAAGGAGTAATACCAGGTATTAAAGGATTTATAGTTAATTCGTGAGTGGTTGCAGCAGTTCTTGGAATCGCAAGCATGGGACCTATTGCTATAAATAATATCGTGGCAAAAATTAAAGAAAATTTTGGTCCTATTTTAGATGCCATCGATTCAAAAGTACCATCACCTTTTGTTGTGGAGATTATAGCAAGAAGTGGTAGGCCAACCCCAGTACATACAAATCCAATAACCCCTAAGATATATTGGTCGCCCACAGCATTGCCTAAAAATGGTGGGAATATTAAATTACCAGCACCAAAAAACATGGCAAATAAAGCAAAACCTACTATAATTACATCTTTTGTATTTTTCTTCACAATAGTTTCCTCCTTAAATTTATTTTTAATATTATAATATTAAATCTTACATTTATCAAATAATATCATTTTTAGCTGTTAATACAATATTAATATATTATTAACATAAAACCATAATATATGACTAGTAATGTATGTAAAAATTGCAAAAAAAATAAGAGCATATATATTAGGAAGATATATGACAGCTAAGTTCTATTTTATATAGTAATAGCCATTTAATCAATAATTAGTTTTAGAATATCCTTGAAATGTTTGGTAACATTAAAAATAGAAGTGAAAAAACATAAAAAAATTAAGCAGCCATATTAGGAGTCTATTATAGGGATACAATGCGAAAACTTGAAATATACTCTGGAAAATAAACTTTCTGTAAAAATAGCTTAAATCCTTGGAAATTAAGAATTAATAATGAAGAATGAAGAATTTAGGA
>NZ_DKLM01000162.1:0-2834 GCF_002455975.1 Clostridium sp. UBA6640 | reverse complement strand
TTCCATTGTGGAACCCTATATAATATGTGGAAGGTTAATTACAAGAAGATAAAAGTAATTTATGTTGATTTTTTGTATTATAAAGCCTCAAGGAGAAGAAATGGAAGTATGTTCTAGTAGCTATATAAATATTGTTTTAAAAAAATTAAAAAAATTCACAAATAAGATGGCTTTCATTCAGGTAATATTTATATATACTATGCCTATTATAGGCAATTATAACATAGTAGATAATATTTTAGAATAATTAGTAATGTATTGGAATAATTAGTAATATATTGGGGCTAATAAAAAATAAGTAAAATTAAAAGTAAAGTTAGCTTGACTTAATTTATAAAATACTATATGATAAAGAAGTAAAGTCAACTTTACTTATCATGCATATAATATTTGCTTAAAGGGTAAGTTATAATTAAAAAAGTAAAGCTAACTTTACTTTAAAGGAGGTATATATTGAAAAATATCATTAAAGAACTAAGAAAAGAGCGGCGAATGATACAGGAGGATCTTGCTAAACTTTGTTCTGTAAGTAGGCAAACTATAGTTTCTTTGGAGAATGGTAAATATAATCCATCTATTTTCTTAGCTCATAAGATAGCAGTTATATTTGATACAACAATTGAAAAAATATTTATATTTGAGGAGGATTAATGTTATGAATTATATGAAAAAAAATCTATATTTCAGCATTGGAACTTTTATCTCAGGTGTTATATTTCTATTTTTAGCTTTAGTTATCTATAATAATTCATCTTTATTTGGTGGTGGAGTTGCATTCACGCTAGTAGGGTTATTGGGAATTCTTCAAAGTTTAAAATTTATGAAAGCTCCAGAAAAATGTGAAGAAATAGAGCTCGTAAAGAATGAAGAGAGGACTGTGTTTATAAGAGAAAAAACTAATAGTAAGGTATATAGTATTTTTCTTTATATTGAGAGTTTTGGGTGTTTCATGGCGGGAGTTTTAGGGTATAAAGTTACAACTATGGTTTTGGCATTTCTTTTAATTGGTAAGATGATAGCTTGGTTTATTATTGGCACAAAAATTGCAAATGAAAATTAATAATATATGCTATTTAGAAAATATTTTCAGTTGCAAGAATAGACACATAGAAAAGTATGAATAAAAATACCTGCTAATGCAGGTGTTTTTTATTTTGAAAAATTTTAAAATAGGATGGTTTCCATTCAGGTAAAATTTGTATATACTACGCTTATTATAGGGAATCATACTATAGTAGATAATATCATGAAATAATTAGTAATGTATTGGAATCTATGGAAATATAGTTAGAATAAAGAAGTATAATATATGCAATAAATGCCTTTGTATTTATATATAATGATATAAAGAGATTATGTAAGGAGAAATGGATGAGTTTTTGTGAATTTCTAGAAAAGCAAGAAAAGATATATACAGAATTTAAAGACACATCTAAGGTTAGAGAAGAAGGACTAGTTCCCCAAATATCTATTAATAAAGGTGGATATATTATTGCTCTTAGACATTCTAGAAATATAATAAATGCAGCAGATAAGTTTACTAAAGAGGTTGATACGATAATTTCTTCAATTAAATATGATGAAAGCAATATACACACTACTTTAGGAACATATGAAGTAAAAGATGAATTTTCTCCCGCAAATAAAACTTTAGAGCTAATTATAAATGCAGCAAAATATAGCGTTTCATCAATTAAAGGAATTCAAATAGATTACAATGAATGGTTAATGAATCAAGATACTGGTATTATTGCAGGAATTTCTAACATTAGCTTTTTTGAATATATAAAAAAGTTAAATGAATATGCACAAATGAATGGTATTGAACTTAAACGACCTTGGGGAGCACATATTACTGTTAGTCGCTTTTTAGAAAAGATATCTTATGATAAAACTCTAGAATTATTAGATATTTTTAAAAAAAGTAAGCCGATAGGTATAAGTATACCTAAATATCTAGATGTAGGATATTTTAATCTTACCCCAGATAGTTTTAACTTTAATGTATGTGAAAGATTCAAAATATAGAGTAATTTTTATATGGGAGTGCTGTTATGAATAAATTAGAATTTTTAGGAAAAGGATCAGGATATCATACTAATGAAGGAAATACTGCTGGATATATAAGAAAAGGTAAAACTTTATTATTAATAGATTGTGGTGAAACTGTATTTAAAAAAATTTTAGAAAAAGATTTAATTGAAGGTATTGAAGAAATACATGTATTGATTACTCATATGCATTCAGATCACATAGGTTCATTAGGGGGACTTGTAGGATTTTGTTATTGGAAATATAAGATAGTAACAAAAATTTATTTTGAGGAAAAAGAAAAAATAAGCATGTTTTTAAAACTTCTTGGATTAAAAGAAGGTGAAAGCTTTATTGTAGACGACGCTAAAAATAAGCGAATTAATCCATTAAGATTAGAATTCTCTGCATCGATAACAAAACATACTGAATCACTTAATGCCTATTCTTATACATTAAAATTTGATGAAGGAAATGATATTTTCTATAGTGGAGACACATATAAAACAAATTTTGATGTAATTCCATTTTTGAAGTTAGGTAATCTAATATATCATGACACATGCCTCAATGATTTTGAAGGGAACGTGCATACCTCATTGAAAGTATTAAGTGAAATTATTCCAATAGAATATAGAAAGCAAGTTTACTGTATTCATATAGATGGCGATGATTTTATAGAAAAAGCAGAAAAAGAAGGGTTTAATGTAGCTGATATAGATTAATTTTAAGTATTAATATAAATTTAAGATAGTAAGTAGTAATCTTCCTTGGAAGATTACTTCAGAGTGTCGACAAAGTCG
>NZ_DKLM01000164.1:26268-28289 GCF_002455975.1 Clostridium sp. UBA6640 | reverse complement strand
CCTCTTATTTTTACTTGATTATCTATTCTTCCTAAAAATTCTATGTTTCCATCTGGTAACCATCTTGCTAAGTCTCCCGTCTTATACATTTTAGTACCTACTTCAAATGGATTATCTACAAATTTTTCAGCGGTTAGATCTGGTCTATTCAAATAGCCTCTTGCTAATCCATCCCCGCTTATACATAGTTCACCTACTACCCCTATTGGCAAATGATTATTTTTTGTATCCAAAATGTATATCTTAGTATTATTTATAGGAGTTCCTATCGGCACACTATTTCCATTTAACGCAATACTCGTAGAGTATTTAGTTGCATAGATACTTGCCTCTGTAGGTCCATATAAGTTTTCTAATGCAATATTATTAAATTTATTATAGAAATTAGAGACTAAATTAGCTTTTAATTCTTCCCCTGCAGCAAATACATATTTCAAATTTGCAACTTTATTATAATTATCATCAGTAAGTTCAATAAACATATTTAGCATAGCCGGTACAAAATTTATATGTGTTACTTTATATTTTTTTATTGCATTAATAATAGCATTAATATCCTTGCTATCTGTGTCATTTACTATTACTAATGTACCACCACCCATAAAATATCCGAAAATCTCAGTTACAGATACATCAAAGGTGTAATTTGTTTTAAATAAATATGCATCATGCATAACAACAGGATAATTATCTTGCATATATATTAATGTATTAATTACACTTCTATGTTCAATCATTACCCCTTTAGGTTCTCCAGTAGTTCCTGAAGTGTAGATAACATATGCTAGATTGCTTGAATTATTTATTTTTTCTAGATTGCTTAAATCATCTTCAAACCAGCCTTCATTAAATAAATCTATGACTTCTTTAGTGAATTCTATATTATTTACTGAACTTTCTACAGTTAATAAAACTTCACATTTGCTATCCTTTAGCATATATTCTATTCTTTCTTTTGGATAACTTGGGTCTATTGGTAAATATGCTCCTCCAGCCTTTAAAATTCCCATTATTCCTACTATCATCTCTAGATATCTTTCTACCATTATTCCCACTATAGAATCAGTTTTAACACCTTTACCTCTTAACACTCTTGCCAAACTATTGGCTCTTTCATTTAACTCTCTATAGGTTAGCTTCTTGCCTTCAAATACTATAGCAATATTCTCTGGTGTTTTTTCTACCTGAGTTTCAAATAATTCATGTATTGTTTTCTCCTTCGGATAATCTACCTTTGTATCATTGAATTCATATAGTATCTGATTTCTTTCTGATTCTGATAATAAATTAACTTCTCTTAATTTTATTTCTTTATTGCTTACTATGTTATCTAAGATTCTTACATAGTGACTGCCTAGCCTTTCTATTGTTTCTTTCTTAAATAGTTTTGAGCAGTATTCTATACTAAAGATTATTTTAATATCACTTTCTACAGCGTTTAATGTTAAGTCAAACTTTGATATTTTGTTTCCATTACTATATGCCTTCAATACAATATCATCTAACTTAATATCTCTGCTAGTTACCGTGTCAACCATATTAAACATAACATCAAACAATGGATTTCTACTTGTATCTCTTCTTAGATTTAAGTTTTCTACTAGAATCTCAAGTTGATAACTTTGATTTTCATAAGCTTTTAGGGAGTTTTCTTTTACTTCTTTTAAGAAATCTATATATTTCTTATCTCCTTCTGGCTTATTCCTTAAAGCCAATGTATTTACAAACATGCCAATTATATTTTGAATATCTGCATGTGGTCTTCCAGCTATTGGTGTTCCTATTACTATATCCTCTTGTCCACTATATTTTGATAGAATTATATTAAATGCCGATATTAAAACCATGTGCATTGTAGTTCCTGTTTCTTTTGTAAGCTTTCTTAACTTTAATGTTGTATCTTCATTAACTTCAAAACTTACACTATCTCCTTCAAAGCTTTGTATAGCTGGCCTTTCATAGTCAGTAGGCATATTTAATACTGGTATCTCATCGCTAAATCTATTAATCCAGTATTCTTC
>NZ_DKLM01000164.1:15927-26258 GCF_002455975.1 Clostridium sp. UBA6640 | reverse complement strand
CACCATAAACTTCGCTAAAGTCATTTATCAATATACTCATAGATACACCGTCAGATATTATGTGGTGTACATCTATTAATAAGTAATCTTTCCCCTTATTTTCAACAAGTTCTACTCTAAATAATAAAGCTTTCTCTAAATCAAAAGGTCTTACAAAGTCATTTATTATATCTTCTATATTTCCGCTTTCACTTCTATAAACCAAATTAAATTCATAATATTTTTGTAATCTTTGTATTATTTGACCATCTAAAGTTTCAAAATAAGTTCTTAATATATCATGTCTTTCTATTAGTTTTCTAAAGTTCTCTTCTATCTTATTCTTGTCAACTTTACCTTCTAATTCAAAAACTGCTGGCATGTTATAAGCTGTGCTATCCTTATCAAATTGTTGAAGCATATACATTCTCTTTTGTGCTGAAGATGCTTCATAGTATTCTTTTTCTTCTACTTTTTCTATCTTTGAATAAGGATTTTCTTCTGCATTTTCAATATACTTACTTAGTTCTTTTATTGTTGGTAGCTTAAATAGCTCCTTTAATGGTATTTCTTTATTCAATGTCTTATGAATTTTAGACATAAGAATTGTAGCTTTTAAAGAGTGTCCTCCTAGATCAAAGAAATTATCATTTATACCTATTTCTAGGAGTTTCTAACACTTCACTCCATATTTTCGATAAATTTTCTTCTAACTTATTCCTTGGCGCTTCATATTCAGTTAAATTTGCATCTAAGTTTGGCTCTGGAAGTGCTCTTCTATCAAGCTTTCCATTAGATGTTAGCGGCATCTTTTCTAATTGTACAAAATAAGCTGGAACCATATATTCTGGCAATGTTTCTTTTAAGTAACTCTTTAGGTTTAACTCTTCAAGATTTTTTTTACTTACAACATATGCACATATATATTTCTCACTATCTTTGTTTTCCTTAACTAAAACTGCTGCTTCTTTAATATTTTCATGTTGTAGTAATCTACTTTCTATCTCACCANNCCTCTTATTTTAACTTGATTATCTATTCTTCCTAGAAACTCTATGTTTCCATCTGGTAACCACCTAGCTAAGTCTCCTGTTTTATACATCTTTGTTCCTGATTCAAATGGATTGTCTACAAATTTTTCAGCTGTTAATTCTGGTCTATTCAAATAACCTCTAGCTAATACATCTCCACCTATACAAATTTGGCCGGCTACACCTATAGGTAAAAGTTTATTATTGATATCTAATATATAAATTTTAGTATTATCTATGGGTTTTCCTATTAACACTGAATTTCTATACTTATTTCTATAGTTATACTTATGAACAATGCATCCTACTGTAGCTTCAGTTGGACCATATTCATTTATTATTTCTATTTTATTTTCAAACAATCCACTGATTTGTTTGGTTAATTTTTCTGTTAAATTTTCTCCACCTACAATAAGTCTTTTAATTGATTTATTTACAGTTTTTATTTCTTTTAATAAGCTCAAATGTGCTGGTGTTAATTTAATTACAGACTGATTTTCTCCACTAAATACTGCTTCTGTAAGACTATCAAGTTCTGTTTCATTGTATATAATAATGGAATTTCCACTAATCAATGACGTAAAAACAGATGTTATTGTTAAATCAAAAGACACAGAAGTATACAATGGCATATATAATTCTTTTTCAATAAAATAATTATTCTTTGCATATTCAACATAATTATTTAATGTTCTATGTTCAATCATTACTCCCTTAGGTTTTCCTGTTGTACCTGAAGTATAAATTACATAAGCTAAATCGCTTGAGTTGTTTATTTTCTGTAGATTAGTTGAATCATTTGTAAATAACTCTTCATTAAACAAATCAATAACTTCATCGTCAAATTCCATAGTTTCCAATAAAATATTTTTACTTAATAGAATCTTACTTTCACTATCCTTTAGCATATATTCTATTCTTTCCTTTGGATAATTTGGATCTATAGGTAGATAGGCTCCTCCAGCTTTTAAAATTCCCATTATTCCTATTATCATCTCAAGAGATCTTTCTACCATTATTCCTACTATAGAATCAGTTCTAATACCTTTATTTCTCAATATTCTTGCAAGTTGATTTGATTTTTGATTTAATTCTTTATAAGTTAATTTTTTGTCTTTAAACACTACTGCAATATTATCTGGTGTTTTTTCTACTTGAGCTTCAAATAATTCATGTATTGTTTTATCCTTTGGATAGTCTACCTTTGTATCATTGAAGTCATTTAGTATTTGATGCCTTTCCATTTCTGATAATAATTCAATTTCACATATTTTTGTTTCAGTATTGTTTATTATATGGTCTAGTACTTTAATATAATGATTGCTCAACCTTTCTATAGTAGCTTTACTAAAGAGTTTTGAACAATATTCTATAGTAAATTTCAATTCGTTGTCTTTTTCTAATGCATTTAAAGTTAAATCGAATTTAGATATTTTATTCTTATTATTATATCGCTTTAACAAGATATCACCTAGTTTAACATCACTTTCAGTTACTGTATCTATTATATTAAACATCACATCAAATAATGGATTTCTACTGGTATCTCTTCTTATATTTAATTTCTCTACTAACTCTTCAAACTGATAACTTTGATTTTCATAAGCATTTAAAGAATTTTCTTTTATCTCTTTTAAAAACTCTAAATACTTCTTATCTCCTTCTGGCTTATTTCTTAAAGCTAGTGTATTTACAAACATCCCTATTGTATTTTGAATATCTGCATATGGTCTTCCTGATATCGGCATCCCTATTACTATATCATCTTGTCCACTATATTTAGATAAGAGTATATTAAAAGCTGATAATAACACCATATGCATTGTTGCTCCCGTTTCTCTTGAGAGTTTTCTTAGAGCCTTTGTGGTTATCTCATCTATTTTAAAGCTTACACTATCTCCTTCAAAGCTTTGTATAGGCGGCCTTTCATAATCAGTAGGCATATTTAATGCTGGTATTTCATCACTGAATTTATTAATCCAGTATTCTTCTTGCTTTCTCATTTCCTCTGATTTCAAGAAATTATTTTGCCATGCTGCAAAATCTTTATATTGAAGTTTTAATGGTTCCAAAGTCTTTCCATTATAAACTTCGGTGAACTCCTTTATTAATATACTCATAGATAAACCATCAGATATTATATGGTGCATATCTATTAAAAAATAAGTCTTTTCTTTATTTTCTATAAGCTCTACCCTAAATAATGGTGCCTTACCTAAATCAAATGATCTAACAAAACTCTTTATTATGTCTTCTATATTTCCACTTTCACTTCTATAGACCAGATTAAATTCATAATGTTTTTGTAATCTTTGTATTATTCCGCCATCTAAAGTTTCAAAATAAGCTCTTAATATATCATGTCTTTCTATTAGTTTTCTAAAGGTCTCTTCTATCTTATTCTTGCTAACTTTTCCTTCTAATTTAAAAACTGCAGGCATATTATAAGCTGTGCTATCCCTATCAAATTGCTGAAGCATGTACATTCTCTTTTGAGCTGAAGATGCTTCATAATATTCTTTTTCACCTACTCTATCAATCTTTGAATAAAGATTTTCTTCTGCACTTTCAATATGCTTACTTAGTTCTTTTATTGTTGGTGATTTAAATAACTCTTTTAATGGAACTTCTTTGCTTAATTCCTTATGAATCTTAGATATAAGCATTGTAGCTTTTAAAGAGTGTCCTCCTAGATCAAAGAAATTATCATTTATCCCAACCTTTTCAACGCCTAATATTTCACCCCATATTTTTACTAAATTTTCTTCTAACCTATTCCTTGGTGCTTCATATTCAGTTAAATTTGCATCTAAGTTTGGTGCTGGAAGTGCCCTTCTGTCAAGCTTTCCATTAGCTGTTAGCGGCATCTTTTCTAATTGTACAAAATAAGTTGGAATCATATAGTTTGGCAATGTTTCTTTTAAATAACCTTTTAGATTTAACTCCTGAAGCTTTTTATCACTTATAATATATGCATATATATTTTTTTCCTTTTCTTTATTTTCCTTTACTAATACCGCTACTTCTTTAATGTTTTTATGTTGTAATAATCTACTTTCTATCTCACCAATTTCAATTCTAAATCCTCTTATCTTAAATTGGTTATCTATTCTTCCTAGGAACTCTATATTTCCATCAGATAACCATCTAGCTAAATCCCCTGTTTTGTACATTTTCTTACCATCTTCAAATGGATTATCTATAAACTTTTCAGTTGTTAATTCTGGTCTGTTTAGATATCCTCTTGATAGCCCATCACCACTTATACAAAGTTCTCCTGGTATTCCTATTGGTTGAAGGTTATTATTTCTATCATTTATAATGTATACTTTTGTATTGTCTATTGGACTTCCTATAATATTTCTTTTGATACTTTTTTCACATTTGGTTGATAATACATCTATTGTTGTTTCAGTTGGTCCATAATGATTAAATAACTTATATCCATAATCAATCAACCTATTTTTTAATGATTCCCCTAAAGTATCTCCTCCAACAATAATAGTATTTAGATTATCTATTTTATTACTGCTTTCAAGTAACTTTGCTGCTATTGCTGGAACAGAATTCATAATATTAATATTATTTTCTTTTATATATCTTATTAATTTATTATTTTGCAATATTACTTCTTTTTTGGGTATATACAAAGAAGCTCCTGTAATTAATGCTGCAAAAATCTGTTCTACACTTGGATCAAATATATATTCTGTTAAATTTATAATTTTGTGTTTTAAATTTATATTGTATTTATTGATAAACCAGTTTAAAACATTGATTACATTTCTATGTTCAATTAATGTTCCTTTCGGATCGCCTGTTGTTCCTGAAGTGTATATAACATATGCTAAATCATTTGAATTATTTATTTTTTCTAGATTACTAAAATCTCCATTAAATAAATCATCATTAAATAAATCTATAACTTCACCATCAAACTCTATATTACTTACTAAGTTTTTTGCACTTAATAAAGTTTTGCTTTTACTATCAGCTAACATATATTTTACTCTTTCATTCGGATAGTTTGGATCTATCGGTAAATATGCTCCTCCAGCTTTTAGAATTGCTATTATTCCTATTATCATCTCAAGAGATTTTTCTATCATTATTCCCACTATAGAATCAGCCTCAACACCCTTATTTCTTAATACTCTTGCAAGACTATTTGCTTTTTCATTTAACTCCCTATAAGTTAGCTTCTTATTTTCAAATACTACTGCAATATTATCTGGTGTTTTCTCTACTTGTTCTTCAAATAATTCTTGTATTGTTTTATCTTTAGGATAATATGACTTTGTATCATTAAATTCATGTATTATTTGGCTTTTTTCCTTTTCTGATAATAGATCAACTTCTGATATTTTAATATTTGGTTTATTTAGTAACCTGTCTATAATTCTTTCTAAATAACTGCCTAAATTATTTACTATATTTTCGTCAACTGATGCACTGTTAAGTTTAAATTTAAATTCAAGTTCATGGAAAGTTAGTACTTCTAGCGCTATATTATAATTTGTTTTTTCTATTATAGAGAAATCTTCTATTGACAATATATTGTCTTTATTTAAATTTAAATCTAATGGATAATTTTCTATAGTAACTATTGAATTAAAAATATCTTCATTTGATTTTAATCCACAGTATTCCTTTATATCGACTAAAGGTGTATTCTCAAAATCTTTTCTTTTATTGAGTGCTGAATCAACATCATAAATTAGATCTATAAATGTAGTACTATTCTCTACTTTTACTCTTAAAGGAATAGTATTTATAAATAAACCTACCATGTTATCTATTGAGTTAATATTTTCTGCTCTTCCAGATACTGTTGTACCAAATAGAACTTCATTAGAATTATTAAGTTTTTGAATTAATACTCCCCAAGTACCATATAATATTGATGATAATAAAATTTTATTTTCTTTAGCAAAATCCTTGATTTTATTTGTTTTAGCATTATCTATCTTATATAAAACTTCTTTATATATACCCTTCTCTTTAGCACTAAAGAAGTCATCCCTACCCTCTAAATTATTTAAGTAATTTGTCCAATAATTTTTTTGCTCATCTTTATCAAGACTATTTGTATATTTAATAAACTCGCTAAACTTTTCCTTATTAACTCTTTTAAGCTCTTGGCTCTTATATAAACAAGTGTATGCCTCCATTAATTCTTTTAAAATTATTCCGTTACTCCAGCCATCCCATAGAATATGATGATTACTTATAATCATTTCATACTTATAGTCTTGTAATTTGCATAAGTAAACTCTTAAAGTCTCCCTTGTTATATCTATTCTATTGCTTAAATCTTTTAGTTTAATATCTTCTATTGCTTTATGCTTATCTGATTCATTGGCAAAATCTATATATTTAATTAATACTTTATGTCTTTTAAGAACTATTTGCACTGGCTTATCTATACTTCTCCATCTAAACACCGTTCTTAGCATTTCATTATTTTCTATTACAAAATCCCAAGATTTTTGTAATAGTTCTATTTTTACATCCCCTGAAATAGCTAAACTTAATTGTTCATGATACTCTGTGCTATGTTCATCACTGATATAATGAAATAACATTCCTTGCTGCATACTAGTTAATAACATAAAATTCTCTACATTGTTCTTATCTAATTTACTTTCTAACCTCATAAAATTCACCCCACTTTAACCTATAAGTTATTAATTTTACCTAAATCCATTTTTATAATCTTATCAGCACAATTAAAATAATGTTCGTCATGGGTTATTGCTATAATACATTTACCTCTTTCTTTAAGTTCTGGTAAAAGAGTATTATAGAAAATTTTTCTAAACTCTGGATCTTGATCTGCTGCCCATTCATCAAAAAGATAAATAGACTTATCTTCTAAATAAGTGACTAGTAATGCAAGCCTTTTCTTTTGCCCTGTCGACAATTTAGTTGTGCTAAATTTCCCATCTTCTATTTGAACTTTATTATCAAGCTGTAATATTTTTAAATATTTATTTATTTCTTCTTTATTTTGATAGTCTATTCCATAAAGCTTATCAAATAAATAAAAGTCTGCAAAAACTGTGGAATAACTTTCATTTAATAACTTTTCAGTAGCTTTATTATCATTTATAGTTATATATCCTTTAGAGGGCGAATATAATCCAGTTAATAGTTTAGCCAGTGTTGATTTACCACTTCCATTTCCACCTGTAATAAACACTATCTCACCGGATTTAAACTCATAATTAATAGGTCCTACTTTAAAATTATTTTCATTATTTTTATCATACTCATATTCTACTTCATTTAATTTTAAGCTAATATTTTTATCTGACAATACTTGTATATTACTATCATCTTTATAATCATGTATTTCATCTAATAAGCCATTGATTCTTTTTGATGCTATTCTCACTTCAATTACTTCAGGTATAGTATTTAATATCCCATGAACTGGACCTGTCATGTAAAGTAATATAAATACGTAACTTGTTATGCTATTTACTTCTAGATTTTTTAAAATTAAAGGGAAAATAAATACTACTGATCCAATAGCTAGAGTAAATAAAAGTTCCCCTATTACAAACATATTGGCAAATGCCAAAGCTGATTGACCTCTTTTAACTCTAAATTTATCGCAGCTTTTTCCCATATCTGCTTCAAATTCATTTTTTCTTTTTCCATTAAGACTTAGCTCTTTAAAACCACCTATTAAGTCATTAATAAATTTAAAAAATACATTTTGAAGATCTCTTGCCTCTTCTCCAATTTTATTTGCATATCTACCAACTAAATAGTATATACTTGCAATAAACAATATTATTATTACTGAGAATAACAAAGCATATTTATTTATAAAGCCTAAGTATATGAAGCAAAAAATAAGCGTAATAGCACTTGTTACTCCACCAATTAAAACATTTACAAACCTACTTATAGTTTCTGTATCATTATTTAAAGTAGTTTCTATTCTTCCTTTCTCAATTGCCTCAAATTTCTTATAGTTTGTTCTTAATATGCATCTTACAATTTCCATTCGTTTTGAATATACTATGTCATTTGTTACTTCTATTAACTTTTCTCTCATAATCTTTTGACCATAAACATAAAAAATTATCCCTAGCACAAAATATATTAACAATTTAATTCTCATATCATTACTACTATTTATAGCCATATTAATAGTGAAGATTATAAGAGCATTTCCAAATCCACTAACACAACTTAACACTGATAGCATTAATAGAGATTTATCATCTTTATTTTTATAAAAACTTGTTAATAAAGAAAATATATATACTAACCAAATACTTATATAGAGTAGATAAATAGCAACTTGTACACTTTTAGGAAGCCATACAAATACAAAGTTCCATGATACTCCCATATATAAAATGTATGGAATTAAATATATACAATAGCTAACTCCAATTATAAAAACAAATGAAATAACAACTTTTAAAATGCTTTTTATTCCCTTTATTTTTAAGATTCTTTCTCTTTTAAATATCTGTATTATTGTTTTAATCATAAAATATAAAGTACTTGTAATAAGTAAAATCCCAATACATATAATTGCAATAGCAATATTATCTGCACTTTTATTTAAGTCTTTTATATCTTTGCTATAATCTTTACTTTGTAACATTTCATTAATGCCTTGCGTAATATCTGCTATATACTGAGAGTTTATGTTACCAAGTACCGCAATTCCTACTTTGTCTTCTGGTCTAAATGTTATAAAAGAAGAATAGTTAGGATTATTTCCACCATGAGAAATTTCTCCTCCATATTTTTGATAAACAAACCACCCACTACCATAAGATGATCCATCTCCTAAAGGTGGAATTCTACGATTG
This sequence comes from Clostridium sp. UBA6640, assembly GCF_002455975.1. Classification (GTDB taxonomy): domain Bacteria; phylum Bacillota; class Clostridia; order Clostridiales; family Clostridiaceae; genus Clostridium_J. The sequence continues at coordinate 17,407 of NZ_DKLM01000164.1, read as the reverse complement.
GGCTTATGTGACTCTTCAATTAGTTCCTTATTAAATTGGAAATTATCAAAGGTGCCTATTTGAATTTTGAGCCATTTTGCCATATCTTCCGCATTAGATATAATATATCCAGCTGGTTTATTACCTCTATAAATAGGTGCATCATATAGGCGAGGACTCAAAAATCCAATTTTATATCCTTTAGACATATCCTTTTCCATACTGTTACTTTTGCCCATATAGGTATTATTTAATTCCATTGGTTTTAAAATATTTTCTTCAATATATTTTTCATATGTTATACCTGATACTTTTTCAATTATTAATCCTAAAACATCATAATTCATTGTTGCATATTGAAAGTCTTTACCTGGCTCACTATCTAGTTCTATATCAATTAGAGTCTTAACTGTTTCCTCAAGAGCATTATCATCATTAGAAGCTGGTATTTTATCTATAGTTCTAAATGGTATTCCGCTTGTTTGATATAATAAATGTTCTATGGTTATTGGAGCTTCACTCCCTTTATATTTCATCTTAAGCCAAGGAATATATTTAGTAACTTCATCCTCAAGTTTAATCAGTCCATTCTTTTCCAACTTCAGAATTCCTAGAGCAGTAAAAGCTTTACTATTAGATCCAATCTCAAATAATGTCCTACCATTAACTAATTTTTTTGTTTCTATATTGGAGTATCCGAAGCCTTTTTGATAAATAGTTTCATCGTCTTTAACTATAACAACAGACATTCCTGGTATTTTACCTTTATTCATCTCTTTCTCTATAAACTCTTCTATTTTAAGTTTATCATCTTCTGATAGCTTGCTTATTTCATAACTATCAGAAGATAAAGAGTAGCTTTTAAAAGGTACTAAAATTATAGTAAGAAAAATACTAAATGCAACTAATAATTTATTTACTTTTTTCATATACTATTTACTCCTTATATCAATTCAATTATATTTTTTTAAATAATCTATATTTATAGAGTTCTATTTTAATTAAAGAGAGAATCCAAATCTTCTTGTGAAATTTCTGCAGCATCAAAATCTGATGGAGTAAACTCTTTAAAATCTTTATTAACACAATGATTTAAAATTAGTTTCAATGTATCTATATAACTTTCAATAAATCTTTCAATTGTTTCATCTTTGAATTTGTTACTACTATAAGTAACTTTTATCTTTAATTCTCTATTTACTACCATAGCATCTATATCCATTAATGCTGTTAATAAATTATTTTTATCACTATATAACCCAAATTCAATATTTGATAGATTTAGTTTTTCTTTATCTATTATGTTGTTAAAGTCTCCAAGGTAATTAAATCTTATATATTTAGTTCTTTGTTCTTTAATTTCCTTATTTAACAAATTAAAAATGCCATAATTGAATCCTTTGTTAGGTATATTTCTAAACTGTTCTTTTAAAGATTTAATATTACCCTCTATATCTTCATGCTCTACCTTGAAGTATGCTGGATACATACTTGTAAACCA
>NZ_DKLM01000164.1:0-15895 GCF_002455975.1 Clostridium sp. UBA6640 | reverse complement strand
TTTCATTTATATTTTTTATCAAGTCATTTAATGTAACTTCATCTAATTCCTTATTTAAAACACTTGATGTTTTTATAGTATCTTCAATTGCATTGTAATCTACAGGATAATCATTATCCTTCTCTAGAATTGATTGCCAATAATGTTTCTCATCATTAAAATCATTCTTTTTATACTCTTGCAGTTGCTCTGACCATTCTTTAAAAGAATGAGTCTTCATAGGTAACTTTATGTCTTCATTATTATTTAATTGCTTTAATATAGTTAGAAAATCATTTAAGATTATTCTCCACGAAACTCCATCAACAATTAAATGATGTGCTATAAATAATAAAGCTTGTCTTTCATAACTTAAATTAAACATAGCCAAATTGAATAAAAGACTATTTTCTATGTCAAATCTATTATTTACTTTATCAATTAAAGTTTTAATATTTTCACCTTTGCTGTAATCAGAATATTGAGATAAATCAAAATAATTAACAACATATTCTTTCTTTAAGTGTTCGTTATTATAATATAATTTGTTATTTTCCTTATCATAATTAATTCTTAATGAATCGTGATGATAAATTAATTTATTTATAGCTACTGTGATTTTATTAACATCTAAAGTTTCCTCATATTCTAATAATATATATTGATTATAAGAATTCTGATTATAAAATCNNAAAACCATTCTATAATTGGAGTATCCTGAATATACCCTTGACTTGGTTCTTGATCTATAACTTTGTCACTTTTATTAACTTCTACAACAGCTGCTATTTCTTCAATAGAATCATACGTTAAAATGTCCTTTACCTTAATATCTAACCCTAAATTCTTAAGTTTCGAAGAAATTTGAATTGCTTTTATAGAATCTCCACCAAGCTGATAGTAATTATCTTTCATACCTACATTTTTTATTCCTAAAATCTCTTCCATAACTTTAACTACTTCTTTTTCCACATCGGTTTTATACTTTACAAACTCTTTTTCAGCTGGTATTAAATTTGGAAGTAAATCATGATTCACTTTTCCATTCACAGTTAAAGGCAACTGCTCTAAATAAATGAAATTAGCTGGAATCATATATTTAGGTAAGAATTTCAAAAGCCAGTTTTTTAATTCTAAGTCTGTGATTTCCTCTTTATTTACTATATAAGCATTTAATAATCTATTTCCTGATGAATCTTTTTTAAATGTTACAACTGCATCTTTTATAAATTCGTTTTCTAATAAATATTTTTCTATTTCACCAAGTTCAATACGATGTCCTCTTATCTTTACTTGGTTATCTATTCTACCTACATATTCAATGATTCCATTTTCTAAATGTTTTGCTGTATCCCCAGTTTTGTACATTTTTTGTCCTTTTATAAAAGGATTTTCAATAAATCTTTCAAAGGTTAACTCATTCTTATTTAAATAGCCTCTAGCAACTCCATGTCCAGATACATAAAGCTCTCCTACTATTCCCATTGGAACTACATTAAATTCATTATCTAATATATAGACTTGTACATTATCTGCTGGATAGCCTATAGGGACTGATATACCTTTATCATTTTCTTCATCGTATTTATATATCATACAGCCAACTACTGTTTCTGTAGGCCCATATTCATTATATATTTCTATATTTTTCTTAAAGCTATTATAAATTTCTTTAGATAAACTTACTTTTAGATCTTCTCCTCCTACAATAAATCTTTTTATATTAGAGTTACTATTATCCATACCCTTTAATAGTGTTAAATGAGCAGGGGTAAGCTTTACAACTGTTGTTTTATTTTCTCTTAGTATTTTATATAATACAAATTCACTTTCATCATTGTCATAAATTATAATCTTATTACCAGAAATTAAAGGAGTAAATATAGAAGTTATTGTTAAATCGAAAGATATAGAAGAATATAGAGCCATAACTTCATTCTCATCTTTTAAATACACTTTCTTAGCCCACCATATATAATTCGTTAGACCTTGATGTTCAATCATTACCCCTTTAGGTTTTCCTGTTGAACCAGATGTATATATAATATAAACTAAATCCTTTAGTTCATTTATTTTTATTAAATCTTTTTTGCTATAGATATCTAAATTTAAATTATTTATATTAGTTATATCTCCTCTAAGCTTAATTTCATTATTTACTTCAAAGTTGGTTAATAGCATAATACTCTTAGAATCTTTAATCATATAATTTATTCTTTCTATAGGATAACTAGGATCGATCGGTAAATAAGCTCCTCCCGCTTTGATGATTGCTAAAATGCTTATAATGAGCTCTATTGAATGAGTCGCCATTATTCCTACAATAGATTCATTATTTGTACCCTTTTGTCTTAAGTAATTTGCTAGTTGATTTGACTTTTCATTAAGTTCTTTATATGTTAATATTTTATCTTCAAACTCTAAGGCAATTCTGTCTGGTGTTTTAATTGTTTGCTCTTCAAATAATTCGCATACTGTTTTTCGTGGATAAATACTATTTGTTGAGTTAAAGTTATTTATCTTATATTTAATTTCTTCTTCGCTAAGAAGACATATATCTTTAACTACAATATTGTTATTGATTAATATCTGTTTAATAATGTTAATTATAGATTGATACATAACTTGAATTTCTGTTTCTAAGTATTCCTCTATTTTATAATCAAAATTTAGAATTATATTATCTTCTTCCCACTCTTTAACTGTTAATTGTAAAGAATAACTTTGATTACCACAATAATATTCCTGAATCTGTACATCAATACCATTAATATCATTAGCATATTTAGAGTTATAATAATTTACGCATATTTTAAATAGACTATCATAACCTTCCTTATTTAACTCTAAATCTTTAACTAAAAGATCATAGGGGTATTTTTGATTTAAAAAATTAAGCTTTAAGTCTCTATTAATTAATTTTATTAAGTCTTCTATACTTATCTTAGTATCTAATGTGAATCTAAAAGGTACTGTGCTTGTAAACATACCTATTATACTTTTTTGTTTCTTGCTTGTCCTATTAAATACAGGCATTCCTATAACTAAATCATTTTTATGTGTAGTTTTATTTATATATATAAGTAAAATAGCTACAAAAAACGTATTTAACGAGTATTTTTTTTCTTTTATAAATTTCTTTATTTCAATTGATAAATCACTATCAATATTAAAAGATTTTCTTCTACCTTTTAAACTATTTGAAGTTCTATATAAAAACTCTTCAGGTGCATTATTAAATTTTTCATTCCAGAAATTCTTGTTTTTTATAAATCTATCTGAATTTAAATATTCATTTTCTTCTCTTATGAAATCCACATATGAGTAATATTCATCAGCATAATTAGTCTCACCTTTTGTTAATTTAGTATATATTTCACATACTTGTTTTTGTATAAGGCTAATTGACCATCCGTCTGCTATAATATGATGAATACTTAATAATACTCCATATTCTTTTTCACTTATCTTATATATTGCAAAATAATATAATTTATCATCTTCTAACTTAAAATTCCTTTTAAATAAATTCTCTGACCATTTTTTATGTTCTAGCTTAGGACATTCATAATTACTAAGGTCTAAAAAATCTATGTTTTCTTCTGTAAAGTTATTAACATACTGAACTGGTTGTCCATTTTTTTCTTTAAATCTTAATCTTAATCCTTCATTTGCTTTTATTACAAGATTAATAGTCTCCTTCATTTTACTAACATCTATACTCTCATTTATCTTTAAGCATCCACCAATGTTATGAAGTGGAGAATTTAAATTTACCTTATCTATATACCATATTCTTTTCTGAGGATGAGTTAGATTATAATAATGTTTATCACTATATCTCATATCAATTCCCCCTTTTAACATATTTTTTATTTACCCAATGTAGTATTAATAATATTAACTATATTTTTAACATTACTATTTATAAAAAAATGATTCCCATCAAAGTTATATATTTTAAATCCTTTACAGACATGATTTTTCCAAGCTAATATCTCCTCTAAATTAATAGAATCTTGTTTTCCATTTAAAATTGAAACATCGCACTGAATTTTATTCCCCCTTTCTTCATAATTATAAGTTTCTAAAATCTTAAAATCGCTTCGGATTATTGGAAGAAATATTTCTAATAACTCCTTATTATTCATCAGTTCTTCTGGTGTTCCACCAAGTTCCATTACTTTATTCATAAAATCATAATCAGGCAAAGTATATGTATTTTCTCTTTTTCTTATCATGCTTGGTGCTTCATATCCTGAAAAGAATATATGCTTTGGCTTTTTAATTCCCATATCAATAATTTTATAGTAAAGTTCATAAGCTAAAAGACTACCCATACTATGACCATATATAGCATAATCATCATTTACTATTTTATCCGCAATATTTTTAAATATATCATCTACAGCTTCTTCTAAATTTTCATATAAGACTTCATTAAATCTTTTTCCTCTTCCTTTAAGTTCTACTGCTTCTAATTGTATTGAAGTACTTATATACTTTTTCCATTCATAATATATAACCTCTAATCCACCTGCATATGGTAAACAAAATAATATCATTAGTAATTCCCCCTACCTTAGACAAAACCTCAAATAGCTATTAATTAATATCTCGATATATCCTTACTATAGTGCTTAATTTTCTATTTATAGCTTTTCATTGTATATTTTTTTATTAAGTGCTAAAATATCACATATTATTTTATAATATGTATATACAATTACATTATACTCTTCATAAAAGTATTTTTTTGTAGTATCATGAGTTACCTACCAATATTTTTGCAACAAATAATTACTTTTTTTTGTATGTTGCACTTGTAAATACACTTTAAAAATATATTTTTTATAACATCTTTATAATTCAATCTTATTATTATTTGAATTATTTATTTATTATCCTGAGAAAGTAATCTATTTATTATAAAATGTCGAATAATATTTGCTTAATATAATTATTAATGCTAAAATGAGTGTGTAAATCGAATAATTATAAAGTAGGTTTAATAGATATTTAATATCTATTGATTAAAAGGGAAGTGGGTTAAAATCCCACGCGGTCTCGCCACTGTAATAGATGAGTTCCTGCAATTATGCCACTGGGAAACTGGGAAGGCTGTAGGAATGTTGATGCTTAAGCCAGAAGACCTGCCTATTTAAATGTACTGGTAACTCTACGAGCGATGGGGTGGTATAAGTGTTTAAAAAATATTTTTTGAATAGATAGCCCTTTAACTGTTGTTAAAGGGCTATTATTTATGAGGAAATAGTTTGTTTTATAGGAGGGGAAGATGAAAATAGCTATTGGGGTATGCGAAAAAATTAATGGAATATGTACAACCATGGGATGTTTTAAAGCTTTAAACAATAGAGAAAAACACTTTATTACATATAAAAATGAAAATTTAGAACTTATATCCTTCTTTACGTGTGATGCATGTTCGAATAATTCTGATAAAAATTTAATGAATATTGCTGAAAAATTAGAACAAGCAGGAGTAGAAAAACTCCATTTTGGTGTTTGTGTTGTTAAGTGTGAAAATCAAAGAGTTGAAAAAATAAAGACAATATTTTAAAAACATCATATAGAAGTAATAGAAGGTACTCATTAAAAATATTAACAAATATACAAAGGGGAGAAAAATTAAATGAAAAAAGTAATAAGCGCAATTTTAGTAGGACTTATGGTATTAGGAGCAACTGGATGTGGTAATAAAAATGCAGAAACTACACCTAAAACAGAAAGTAAGGTAGAGGATAGTAATAAACAGTCATCACATTATCCTGTCACAATTAAAACTTATAATTATGCTAAAGAACCTGTAGATATAACATTTGAAAAATCGCCTGAGAAGGTTGTCGCAGTATATCAAAATTCAATAGAAACATTACTTGCATTAGGATTACAAGATAAAATTATTGCTACTGCTGGATTAGATCATGATGTTAAAGAGGAATATAAAGATGCTTTTAGTAAAGTAAAATATTATGAAAAAGTACCTACAAAAGAAGAAGTTATTGGATTACAACCTGATTTCATATTGAGCTGGTATTCTCTATTTGGTGAGAAAACCCTTGGAGATGTAGGATTTTGGCATGAAAGAAATGTAAATACATATATGTCTCAAAATAGTGGTGTTATTAGCCCAAATACACTACAAAATGAATATGATGATATTTTAAATATGGGTAAAATTTTTGATGTAGAAGATAAAGCTAACGAAATAGTTGACACAATGAAAATCGAAATTGACAAGGCTAAAGATTTTGTTAAGGGAAAAGAATCTGTTAGAGCAATACTCTTAGAAATAGAAAAAGATGGTGCATATAGAATTTATGGTGAAGATACTATAGGTGGAGACATAGCAACTCAAGTTGGAGCAGATTTAGTTGCAAAATCTAATGGTGTAATAGGAAACGAAGATTTAGTAAAACTTAACCCAGATGTAATATTTACTGTTTATTTTGGTGATGCCATTGATAGTGATACTGCATTAAAATCTATTATTGAGAACCCAGCACTTTCAAGTGTTTCTGCTGTAAAATCAAATCGTGTTAATCCTATAATGTTAAGCGAAGTTTACTCTAGTGGTATAAGAACACTAGATGGTATAAAAACAATTTCAAAAGGATTATATCCTGAGTTATATGGAAACAAATAAAATGAAAAAAGTTTATAAAAATAATACACAAAATGGATTACTTAATGGAACACCTATTTATATAGGTGTTTCCATTATACTTGTAATTATATTAATTTTTTCTATTTTAATAACTGTAACTATGGGTTCTGTGGATATTTCTGTAAAAGATGTATATGAAATTGTAATGTACAAACTATTTAGTGTTGGAAATCCGGAGCTTTTATCAAGTGGGGCTGTACATGATATTGTTTGGTTTATAAGACTTCCAAGAATTATTTTAGCAGTTGCTGTAGGCATAGGACTTTCAGTATCTGGAGTAGTTATGCAGGCAATTGTAAAAAATCCACTGGCAGACCCTTATATATTAGGAATTTCATCTGGTGCATCTCTAGGAGCTACATTAGCTATTATGCTTGGAGTAGGTGTGGCTTTTGGCAGTAATTATGTAGGTATATGTGCTTTCATAGGTGCTCTTGCAATATCAGTTCTTGTATTAACCTTAGCAAATATCAAAGGAAGAGCTAATTCAACAAAACTTATTTTAGCTGGTATGGCATTAAGTACTGTGTGCTCATCATTTTCAAGTTTTATTATATATTTTTCTAATGACAGAAATGCTGCACAAACTGTAGCATATTGGTTGATGGGAAGCCTTGCCAGTGCAAAATGGGAGAATATAATAATAATTTTCCCACTTGTAATATTGGCTACATTATTTTTTATTACCCAATACAGAACACTTAACTTGATGTTACTTGGGGATGAAGTTTCTATAACTTTAGGTACAGATTTACATAAATATCGCCAGCTTTATCTAATCATAACATCTATAGTAATTGGCTTTATAGTATACTCCTCAGGAATGATTGGATTTGTAGGACTTATTATTCCTCACCTTGTAAGGATGATATTTGGAACGGACCATAAAAGGATTATTATGCTATCAGGACTCATTGGGGCCATATTTATGGTTTGGGCAGATGTACTATCTAGAATTATACTACCTGGAAATGAACTCCCTATAGGAATATTAATTTCCATGATAGGTGCTCCATTATTTATATATCTTATGGTAAGTAAATCCTACGGGTTTGGAGGTAACAACTAATGGAAATAAAGACTTTAAATTTAGAAGCTTATTTAGGAGAAAGTCATATTTTAAAGGGGTTAAGCATTCATGCGAGCAAAAAAGAATTTGTGGGCATTATAGGCCCTAATGGCAGTGGTAAAAGTACACTGTTAAAATGTATATACAGAACTTTAAAACCTACTAGTGGAACTGTATTTTTAGACGATAAGGATATCAAAAGCTTTTCTATGAAAGAAAGCGCAAAAAAAATGGCTGTTGTCTCTCAACATAATAATTATAATTTTGATTTTTCTGTTGTAGATATGGTCTTAATGGGTAGAGCCCCTCACAAAAAGTTTATAGAAAAAGATAATGCTGAGGACTATAAGATTATGAAAGAATCTCTAGATAAAGTAGGTATGTTAAGTTATATTAATAGAAGCTTTTCGAGTTTGTCTGGCGGTGAGAAACAAAGAATAGTTCTTGCAAGAGCTTTAGCTATGAAAACAGAGTGCCTTATTTTAGATGAACCTACAAATCATTTGGATATAAAGTATCAACTCCAATTTATGGCTACTGTAAAAGAGCTTGGTGTCACAGTTATATCTGCTATTCATGATTTAAATATTGCTGCTTTATATTGTGATAAAATTTATGCCATGAAATCAGGAAAAATTGTTAGCTATGGAACTCCAAAGGAAGTCCTGACTGAGGAACTAATAAAAAATTTATATGAAGTTGATGCTAAAGTTGTGGTGGATAATGAAACTGATATTTTAAATATTATTTATAGAGCACCTTAAAGAGTAATGCACAATTCACAGTTCACAATTCACAATTTCGGAAATTTCTCAGTGGAAACTGAGAAATTTTAAATTGATTTTTTGTAGCGGCGAACAGTGTTCGCCACATAACTAGCAATCGTATTGCTAGCTAAAAATAAATTTCAAAGAAATTATTTTCCTTAAAAATAATTTCATCCTTAATTGTGCATTGTGAACTGTGCCTTGTGAATTGAATAAAAAACCCATCTATTTAATATAGATGGGCTTTTGTTTTATTATGATACTTTCATAGATTTTTCATAAGATTTATCGTCATTTTTAGTTTTCTTCTTAAGTTTAACTTCTGGCTCTCTAGGTAATCCAAAGTTAGGAATAATTCTATCAAGTCCAGTTAAAGTAAGTACTAATAATGATACTACTGTAACAATTGCCATTATATTATACTTAATAAATGAAACTGGTGTAAATGTATACAATGGGTATACAGCATTTGAAATAGCTACGTAAAAGCCTAAATATACATGCCATGGAATCAATTGAGATCCAAAAACTCCTAATGAACTCGAGAATATAGAGTTTCTTATTTTTAACTCATATATTGCTTCTTCGCTACCTTCAACATTATCATCTACTAATTCTTTAATTATAGGTCCTATAGTTACAATTTGTGCCATTTCATCTGCAAGCAATGCATTACCAAGTATTGATAAACATCCATTCCAGAACATAAGTTGTCTAACATTTTTAGAGACAAGTACAACTAGTTTTGATATTGGCTCAAATGCTTTCATTTTTGCCATTACGCCTCCAAATGCACCAACCCACATCATCATAACGATTACAGTTCCTCCAGCTTCAGAAAATCCGCCTTGTACTAACTCTAAAAACGCTGGTAATGTAGTAGTTCCTGCAACTGATCCAAGAATAAGTGAAGTTATTATACCTATAGCTAAACATGCTAATGTAGATATTCCTTTAGCAGCTGCTACTAGAACAAGGATTAATGGTATTACCATATATATAGGTACTCCATCCTTAACTTGATTTAATAAATCTACTGCTGCTGGCCTATCTTGTCCTAATGTAGCCCAAACCTCTTTTGGAATTGCATCTATTGCAGAAGCTGCCTCAACAGATGAATCATGTGGAAGTTTTAAAACTACACTTAATATGTAGAAACCTATAGCTCCAATAACGAAGCATATACCAGCCCAACTAACTTGTCTTTTAATTCTATCCATTATTTCTACTTTTTGAATTTCAGAACTAACAACTGTTGTGTCAGATATTAATCCTATATTATCTCCAAAACAAGCTCCTCCTGCTATAGCAGCTGCTGTAACCAAAATATTTCCATCAACTATATGAGAAAGCCATAGAAAAATTGGTGCACATGCTGCAAAAGTTCCCCAAGATGTTCCTGTTGCTATTGATAATATTCCAGTAACCGCAAATCCTGTAACAGCAACAGTTCTTGCTGTTAGTCCAAGTCCTAAAGCTACATTAACTATAGCTGCACCAACTCCAGTTGCCATAAACGCTGCTGCCATCGCATATGCAAACATCAGTATAAAGAATACAAATTGCATAGATTTAACGTTTTCAACTGCGCAATCTACAGCCTCATTAAATTTAATTTTTTCTGTCACGTATGCCATAATCACAGCCCAACAAGTTGCAAGTGGAGCTGCTATTAAGACCTCCATTCCACCCATCATCAAGCCTATTAAAACTGCAATTGGTGAAAGCTTCATAATCCCGCTTAAAAAAGTCAATTCAAATTCCTCCTTTTATTAACAAAAATCGTCAACCTAAATGAAAATATTTTTACATATTTTTCACAATTAAAATTTTTGTACATATACATTATATTAGCATAAATAAAATAATTCAATATTTTATAAGAATTCTAATAATTTGTTAACAATTTGTATATATAATATGAAAAAGTATCTTTTTTTTCAATTAAATGGTATAAAATATTATTACAAATATACTTTTAATTCAAATTTTCAAAATATAAAATTCAAAATATTTGGATTATTCTATCACAATACCTCATATTAATAAATAAAAATACAAAAATAGACTTCATAATTGTGAGAAAATTATGTTTTTAATAAATTTCGAAGAAAATTATCCATAGTTCATTTTTGTTCAAAAAAAATTCACATAACCTTAATGGTTTAAATATTTTTATACATTTATCGTTTATAATTATAATTAAAAGTTTAGAATTTATCAAGAATTTTTTCAATAAATTTTAAATTGTTTTAAGTTTCTCAATATAATTATTAAATTTTCCCTGTTATATTGACAAAATTTATACAATCACTGTAAGGTCATTTAGTCAAAATTTGACGAAAATTTGATGTATATATTTTTAATTCATATAACATTGAAATTTTATGTAAGAAATGGTAAAATTATTTTAAGTTTAATGTAATTACTAAAAAAATAACTGTTCAAATGTAGGAAGCATATTTAATGTCAAATAAGAAAATAGGAATTAAATCATAACCTAGTTATCATTAATCCTCATGATGAAAATATTCCACAAATGAACAAGCATATTGACTAGTTATTTTTTGAATATAATTTATATAAGGAGAGATTTTTATGACAGAGGTTTCTTACAAAAAAAGTGAAAACAAATTTATTAGCAAAACATTTCTTTATATGACTATGGGGTTAATTGTAACTTTTGCCATTGCATATTTAGTATCAAGTAGTGAAGCTTTTATGAATTTAATATATTCTAACGGTGCTTCACTCTTTGTAGTATGTGCTATAGAGATTGGACTAGTTGTAGTAATAAACAAGCGGTTAGAAAATATTTCTACTAATACAGCTCTTACATTGTTTTTATTATATTCAGCTGTTAGTGGAATAACTTTTGCAACAATATTTGCTCTTTATGACTTAAGTTCTATTATAACGGTGTTTATTATAGCTGCCATGATGTTTTTCTGTTGTAGTATGATTGGTTTAACATCAAAAAGAGATTTATCAACTGTAGGCAGAATTTGTATTATGGCACTTGTAGGAATTATTGTAGCAAGCATTGCAAATTTTTTTATAGGCTCAACTGGACTTTATAATTCAATAAGTTATATAGGATTATTCTTATTCTGTGGCTTAACAGCATATGATATGCAGAAAATTAAATTTATACATCAAAGTTCTTATGAATTTAATAAAGAAAATTTAAATAAGTTCGCTATAGTTGCTGCTCTAGAACTTTACCTTGATTTAATAAACTTATTCATTTATCTTTTAAGATTAATAGGGAAAAAAAGATAACAAAAGGAGTTCATCGAACTCCTTTTTTAATTCACAATTCACAATGCACAATTCATAATTATGGATATTTCTCAGTCACTACTGAGAATTTTATGATTGATTTTGTAGCTGCGAACAGTGTTCACCATGTATTATTGCACTAATATTAAATTATATAAAAATATAATAATTCATATAAAACCCATAACCAATCAGCATATTGACTAGTTATGGGTTTTATATGAATTTAATTACAAATAATAAATAATCCGATCTAATATTAATCCAAAGCATAAAATCATTATAGCTATAAACATTACTACGTTTTGAAATTGAATTATCTTAAATTTTTCTTTCCATTGTTTCTCATATATTAATGGCCTTCTACAATCTCGTTTTAGTATAAATCCTGAAAATAGCAATAATCCAAATGCTCCTATAATAAATAAGGTGCTTTTCATAATATCCAAGGTGCTTTTAATATTGTTTCCATTTACTAAAATAGAGCATAAGCCAGATATTATTATTAATACTAAAGAAACAATTATACCCACCATAAGTGATTTAATTATATCTTTAAAATAGCTCATAATTTTACTCATAATAGAATCTTATCTCCATCCTTTTCACATAAAATACTTAAGCATTTATATTAGTTAATAACTAGTATAAATGGCATGCCACTAAATGGTTTGGAGCTACTTCTTTAAGCTTTGGCGCTTCATTCCTGCATATATCTTTCACATATTTACATCTTTTTACAAATTTACATCCTTGTGGCGGATTAATAGGACTAGGTACATCCCCCTCAAGCATAATTCTTTCCCTTGACCTTTCCACAAGTGGATCTGGTATTGGTATGGCAGATAATAGTGCTTGAGTATATGGATGAACTGGATTTTTGTATAACTCTTTGCTGGCTGTAAACTCCACTACTGCACCAAGATACATAACTGCAACCCTATTGGATATATGCTTAACCATAGCTAAATCATGAGCAATAAACAAATAGGTAAGATCCATGTCCCTTTGTAATCTCTTTAAAAGATTTACAACTTGTGCCTGTATAGATACATCTAAAGCAGATATCGGTTCATCACACATTATAAATTTAGGTTCTACTGCTAAGGCTCTTGCTATACCTATTCTTTGTCTTTGGCCTCCTGAAAATTCGTGAACAAATCTATTAGCATGTTCTTTATTAAGTCCAACTAATCCTAATAGCTCGTTTACTCTTTCTGTTCTTTCATTAGAATTTGCTGCTAATCCGTGTATATCTATACCTTCTGCTATTATATCTCCAACAGTCATCCTTGGATTTAAAGAAGCATAAGGATCTTGGAAAATTATTTGTACTTCTTTAGCAAAAAGCTTCTTTTCTTTTCCTGTTATTTTGTGTACATCTTTTCCTTTATAGATAACACTCCCATCAGTTTTACTATACATTCCTGTGCAGGTTCTTCCACAGGTTGTTTTACCACATCCCGATTCTCCAACAAGTCCTATAGTTTCACCTTCATATATATCAAAACTTACATCATCCACTGCTTTTAAAACAGCATTTTTACCTACTTTAAAATATTTCTTAAGATTTTTAACCTCCATTATTAAATTATTCTTTGCTTCCACTAATAGACACCTCCGCTTTAAAACCATTCTCTACCTTAGGAGCCATTGGATGATAAATCCAACATGAAGCAGTATGCTCTTTTTCAAACTCTGTTAATGGTGGTTCTTCCCTTAAGCATATATTCATACAATATTTACACCTTGAGGCAAATCCACATCCTTTAGGAGGTTTGATTAAATCTGGCGGTGTACCTTGTATTGATACTAGCTCTTCATCATTTTCACTATCGAGCCTTGGTACTGCTTTAAGCAGTGCCCAAGTATAAGGATGCTTAGGATTATAAAATATCTCTTTGTAGCTTCCTTTCTCCACTAATTTACCAGCATACATAACAAATATCCTATCAACTAAATTTGCCACTACCCCAAGATCATGAGTAATTAATATAATAGACATTCCGAGCTTCTGTTGCAGATTTTTTAAAATATCTATTATTTGAGCTTGTATGGTAACATCTAGTGCTGTAGTTGGTTCGTCTGCTATAAGTA
The DNA here is from genome assembly GCF_002455975.1 of Clostridium sp. UBA6640. Lineage (GTDB taxonomy): Bacteria > Bacillota > Clostridia > Clostridiales > Clostridiaceae > Clostridium_J. Next base: position 2,013 of record NZ_DKLM01000164.1, on the reverse strand, counting down.
TACTAGGACTGCAGGCAAGTGCTATTGCAATCATAACTCTTTGTCTCATACCTCCAGAAAACTCATGGGGATATTGGTTAATTCTCTTATCCGCATTAGGTATACCTACTAACTCCAACATTTCCTTAGCTTCATTTAATGCTTCTGGCTTACTTAATTTTCTATGAATCATTAAATTTTCAGCAATTTGCTTTCCCACTTTCATAGTTGGATTTAGTGCTGTTAATGCATCCTGAAAAATCATGCTGCATTCTTCACCTCTAAAATCCTGCCATTGCTTCTCAGAAAAATTTAATATATTTTCACCTTTATAAATAATCTCACTGCCCTCTTTCATTTCTCCTGGAGGAGATTGAATTAAGCCCATTATAGATTTTGCTGTAACGGTTTTACCGCATCCTGACTCTCCAACTATTGCAATAGATTCTCCTTTATCTAGATTAAAGGACATACCTCTAACTGATTGAACTTCCCCAGCATAGGTGTGGTATGATACTCTTAGGTTCTTAACTTCCAATTGCTTTTCCATAATTTTCCCTCCTATTATTGACGAAGTCTTGGATCAAGTGCGTCTCTAAGGCCGTCACCGAGCAAGTTAAAAGCAAGTACCGTAATACATAGTGCAAGTGATGGGAATAAAAGCTGTGTTGGATAAAATGCCATAACATCTCTTCCATAAGCTATAAGTGCGCCCCAGCTTATATTTGGGGGTTGAAGTCCTATACCTAGGAAGCTAAGACCTGCCTCTGCAAAAATGTATGATGGTATACTAGATGCTATATTTAGTATCAATACTCCTATGGTATTAGGAAGAAAGTGTTTTACTATAACCCTTCTAGGAGATGCTCCCAAAACCTGCGCTGCTAAAACATATTCACACTCTCTTAATTGCATTAACTGCCCTCTTACCAGACGAGCTGTACCAGCCCATGAAGTAACAGTTAAAGCAATAGTTAATTGCACATAACCATTACCTAACACCATTGTCATAATAATTATTAATAATAGCTCTGGAATACTTGTGATTACCTCTATGACTCTCATCATAACTTCATCAACCCATCCTCCAAAATATGCCATTACACCGCCATATAGGGATCCTATAAATACCTGTATTATAGTTGCTACAACCCCTATAGCAATAGATATTCTGCCGGCAAACCAAACTCTTGAAAATAAATCTCTTCCCATTCTATCTGTGCCAAACCAATACTCTGCAGAAGGAGCCAAATCTCCTATTTCACTATTCATTTTTATAAACTCTTTTCCATTGATATATGGTCCTACTATAACCATAATTACTAAAAGCATTAACACCACTAAAGAAGTCATTGCCACAGGATTTTTTTTAAGCCTTCTCCAAGCATCTTCAAAATAGCTTATATTAGGTCTATTAATCACATCGCTATCTGCATTTTCACATCCAATTACTTTAAAATCGTCAGCCTTAAATTCAACCATACAGCTTTCCCTCCTTATCTCTTTCCACCAGTAATTCTAATTCTTGGGTCTACCACAGTATATAAAATATCCGTTATAAATACACATACAACATACATTGCTGTTATAATTATGGTATGTCCCATAACCATTGGTAAATCCTGAGCTTGTACTGCCGTTATATAGTAAAGCCCTAATCCTGGTATTGAAAATACTCTTTCGATAAAGAAGGCACCTGTTATACAAAATGCTAATGTCATAGGCAAATAGGTAACTAATGGTATAAGTGAATTTCTAAGTATATGCCTTGTTACTACTTTTTTATTGGATAACCCCTTAGATCTAGCAGTTAATACATAATCTTGATTTATAACATCTAACATAGAGGTCTTTAAAAGTCTTGAATAAGATGCAATATATCCAAAGCATCCTGAAAGTGTAGGTAAAATTGTGTACTTCCATCCCCCAAACCACGCATCCTTACCTCTAGGCCAGCCTATTATTGGAAACCATTTTAAATTTCCTGCAAATATTTTTTGCAGTCCTAGGGCAAAAATGAAACTTGGAACAGAT
>NZ_DKLM01000165.1 GCF_002455975.1 Clostridium sp. UBA6640 | reverse complement strand
AATTATTTAGTAATTTTTACCGCCATCACCTGACGACTCTTACTAGTTTATCAGGTTTGCTTTTTCTTGTCAACAGTTTTTTTAAAAGTTTTTTTAAACTTATTTAACTATCTTTAGAAAAAACTAAACTTCATCGCTAAGATTTGTTTTCGCATCTCTTAGGGACAAGCATTATTATATCAAAGCTACAATAACATATTATTTAAAATCTCGTAATTTACATAAATTATATTTAAAATACTATTTTTTACTCTCTATTCCTATCATTTTTACTTATTGACACACACGGTCAAGTATACAGATGTTTTCCTTCTTTATAATAACCTAAGCTGAATAAAACACAATCATTAATAGCTTTTCCGCCAATTACAGCATCAATTTTCTATTTCCTATGAAGATGCCCCTTAATCTTTTTTCGTTGTTCAATATGAGTAGTAGTACCACAACAATTTTCATTAAAAATAGTATTTATACGATAATTTAATTCTTTTTCTCTCTTATATGCTGAAAATCTACCTTCTAAACGAAGTTGAGTAGTCATGTTCCCCTAAATTTAAATATTTATTTTTGTATGGCTCTGTACTATTATTTGTGTAATTCATAGTGATTATCTCCTATTTAGGTTTTGTTTGACGATTAAATCATAACATAGAGTAATCCAATATGAATTTTTGTTAGTTCAATTTTATTTTACAATGGCTCATCTAAATATCTAAATAAAATAATTCTTATACAGAATCAATCAGCTTTGAAGGATTCTCCAATAAAATATAGTACTATTTATTATCACATAAATTTAAATATGACTAAAGAATGTATGTGATTTGAAAAAGATAATTTAAATCAGAAATAAAAGAGGGCATAATTATGAAAAAAAAATTGCTTCTTAGTTTATGTTTAATTCTTTTAGTTATTTTTTATGGCTGTAGCAGCGATAAAAATAATGAAAAGGCAACTCATTCAACTAACGAAAAAAATAATATTATTGAAAACCAAATAGTAAATGACAATGAAAAATATTCAACTGGTAAAAAAACTTCTGATGTATATTCCATTGAAACAGATGATAATAATGTTAACAATAAGATGCAAGATATAAAATCATATATAGGAAGTTGGAAAATTAGTAAATATATTTGTGCAGGCATCGGAATATATAGTCAAGATGAGATCGAATCTTTTATAGGGAAAACAGTAACATTCTCTGATGAGACTGCTAATTATTTTGAAGAACAACGTGTTGATAAGATGAGCTTTTTAGAAAATCCAATTTATGAGGAAAATGACATGACAATAGAAGAATACTTAAATGAATACAAACTATCTAATAACACAGTAGGATTAAATGGAACTACAGTTAAGCAGATTGATATTATGGATGAAAATAAAGACCGTCTATTATCATTGTTAAAAGATGATAATGGATTATTTATACATTTACCAGGAGTTTTTTTAAAACTTGAAAAAGTTAACTAATTTATAAATATATTAAAGTAAATTTATTAATAAAAATGGTTTGTTTTAGAATTAGCTTTTTAATTTAATTCTGAAGCAGCCATATTTTTTTAGAAAAAAATAAAATGCAGATTCCGAAAAATCTGCAATAGAAAAGTGAAGAAAATTATCCATATTTATAAGATGAAATTTATCATCATTTTAAATTCAATTATATAATTACCTTTTTAAAATCTTTAAACACTATAATTAAAAGTATTATAGAAGGAATTAATGCTATAATTAATACATTTAAATTTACTATATTAGGGGTTATAACCATACCCGTAAAATTAAAAAACACATGTAGTAATATACTTGCCCAAATAGAATCCGTCCATACATATACTAGTGCTAACATTATAGCTAGTGGAAATGTATAAATAACCTGAACTATATTTCCATGCATTACTGCGAATAGAATTCCTTGTATTAATATACTAGCGATTAATGAAAGATTATCTCTTAACTCATTAAATATTATTCCTCTAAATAGTATTTCCTCAAAAATAGGTATAAATATTATTCCACTAATTAAAGATAGAGTACTTTCACTATAAATTGGAGAACTTACTATAGCATCATAGATTGAAAAAAATTTATAGCTAAACCCAACAAAACAAGTCGAAATCACAGAGTAACATATAGATATGATTCCAATAAAAATTATGCTTTTCATAGTTATATTGCTAAAATTACATCTTTTCCAAAGATTGCTTTTATTTTTTCTCAAAATCAATGTATAGATAATTAAGCTAATCATTGCTCCTATAGATACTGTTATTAAAATATTTTTATCTATTCTTATCAATACTTCTTTTAACTCAATATTTAAATAAGCATAATAAAATATTGAAGGTATAGTAACAAATATTATTGATAGAAATTGTCCTAATAGATATATAAATAAATATAATACTATGTTTGAGATTAACCTTAAATGACTTTCCATAATACTCATCTCCTGATAACTATTATACTGTTTTTATCTGCACCAGTTATATAGTTGTTAAAATTTTTTAGTGGAGTTATAACTTTTTAATTAGAGTTTAATAATTATACTAAAAACTTATAATTTGTATTTAATATTATTTGTATAAAAAAAGAATTGACTATTTAAATTATAGTCAACTCTTTTAAAATTTATTATCAAATCTCATAATAATTATTATATTTATCCTTTTATTAATAAATCACTAATTTTAAATAGGATCTTCATCTTTTATTTAACTTATAATACTATAAACATCTTGTAATAAGAAATTAAGCTGTACATTTACTATAACAATTAAATTGCTAACTATTATTGATGAAGCTAAAACAGATATTATTAATTTCTTTTCCCTTCTTCTATATAACTACCTTTTATATATTTTTTAATATCTAATTATTTAGTTTTCACTTGATATACGTTATGCAATATAAAAAGTTATTTTATTTAATAAATAAAAATCATAAACATATTTTTACTAAGTTCTAAATAAAGTGTTATACTATTTAGTAATAGATAGAATGTTATCTATTGCTAAAACTGATTGAGAAGGTGAGAATATGGAATTTTTAAATGAAAGTATGAAAGCTCCTGATTTTTCTTTGCCAGGTAGCGATGGAAATACTCATAAATTAAGTGATTATATAAGTAGAAATGTAGTATTATTTTTCTATCCAAAAGACAACACTCCTGGATGAACAAAGGAAGCTGTTTCTTTTAAGGAACAGCTAAAAACTCTGGATGAGTTAAATACCATTGTATTAGGAATAAGCAAAGATAATTTAAATTCACATGAAAAGTTTATAAATAAACATGAATTAAACTACATACTTCTATCTGATGTAGATAAAGTTGTTTGTGAATTATATAATGTATTAAAAGAAAAAACTATGTTTGGTAAAAAATCTATTGGCATCGAAAGAAGTACATTCATAATTAATAAAGATGGAAACATAGCAAAAATCTTTAGAAAAGTAAAAGTTGATGGACATGTAGAATCTGTAGTGGATTTTATATCAAATATGTAATAAATATAAAAAACCTTCCTCAAAATTGAGTGATGGTTTTTATATTTTCCTGTACTTTAAATCAATGTAAAATATAAAATAATATTAGTTAGCTATTCTTTTAAAGATAAATAAACTTAAATCAATGTAGATAATTATTAACATAAGATAAAATCTTATCCACATTATCAACAAAAATATTAAGAATTATAATATACTTGCTATATTATAATTAATTTAAATAATCTTTAAGGAGGAATTTATGTATATTATTGAGACAAGTAGATTAGGATTACGTAATTGGCTAGATACTGATATTCCAAAATTTGCTGAAATGAATAAAGATCCCAGAGTAATGGAGTATTTTCCAAAAGTGTTAACTGAAATTGAAACAAAACAAATGGTAGACAAGATCAAAATGAATATATTAAACAATGGATTTGGCCTGTGGGCTCTAGAAATAAAGCAAACAAATGAATTTATTGGTTTTGTCGGATTATCAATTCCACAGTTTGAATCAAATTTTACTCCATGCGTTGAAATAGGATGGAGATTAGCATATAAATATTGGGGCAATGGATATGCACAAGAAGCAGCTAGCAAATGTTTAGATTACGGATTTATTAATTTAGGTTTTAAAGAAATTGTATCCTTCACCTCTGTCTTAAATGTAAGATCAATGAATGTTATGAAAAAGATAGGAATGAAATATGTACAAGAATTTGAACACCCAAATGTAGCACAAGGAAATAAGCTTAGAAAACATGTTTTATATAAAAAAGTAAGTGAAGATTAAAGCGCTAGTAATATTGATTTGCTTTATTTTTAGAAATGATATTAAATTTAAAATATAAAATGTCTATTANNTAATAGACATTTTATATTTTAATTATTTCTATATAATTATACAGACTCACAATGTATACTAAAACATTTTAGCACATTAACTTTAAGTTTGTATCAATAATTAATTCTGCTTCTGTAGCATTCTTTACATCTTCAATTGTGAATTCAGGATTTATCTCTTTTAGAACAATCCCTTCACTAGCGACTTCCATTACTCCCATTTCTGTAATTATTAAATCAACCTCATTAGCTGCTGTCAAAGGTAATGTGCACTTTTTTAATATTTTGTGATTTCCTTTAGCAGTATGCTCCATAGCTACAATAACTCTTTTAGCTCCAACAACTAAGTCCATAGCTCCACCCATACCCGGAACCATTTTACCTGGAATCATCCAATTTGCAAGGTTTCCTTTCTCGTCTACCTGTAATGCACCTAGCACAGTTGCATCAACATGTCCTCCTCTTATTATTTCAAAAGACTCAGCACTATTAAAAAATGCCCCTCCCTCTTTTATAGTAACAGGTTGTGCTCCAGCATTTACAATGTTTGGGTCTTCTTCACCAGCTTCCGGTGCAGGACCTAACCCAATAAATCCATTTTCTGATTGTAATATAACATCAATATCATTTGGAATATAATTAGCGACCATTGTGGGTAATCCAATTCCTAAATTTACAACATCACCATCTTTAAATTCTTTAGCGACTCTTTTTGCAATAACTTCTTTAATTTGAGATTTATTCACTCTTACACCTCCACAATATAGTCAACAAAAATCCCAGGCGTATTAACTGACTCTTGAGAAATTTCACCAACTTCTACAATCTTCTCTGCCTCTACAATTACAATATCAGCTGATTTAGCCATTAAATCATTAAAATTTCTTGTTGCTCCTTTATATAAAATATTTCCTTTTTTATCTACAACACTTCCAAAAATTAATGCAATATCTGCTTTTAAAGGTAGTTCGAGCATATATTCTTTACCTTCTATTGTAAGTTTTTGTTTACCATCTTCTACGATTGTTCCAATGCCAGTAGGTGTAACTACTGCGCCTAATCCAGCACCATAAGCTCTAACCCTTTCAGCTAGTGTCCCTTGTGGAGAAAGTTCAACATCTAATTCCTTAGTATTCATTTGTCTACCTGTTTCTGGATTAGTTCCAATATGAGATACAATGGCCTTCTTCACTTGTTTATTTACAATAAGCTTTCCAAGTCCAACTTCTGGAAAAGAAGTATCATTACAAATTATTGTAATGCTTTTAACACTGCTTTCTGATAACTTATCAAGTATTTTATTTGGAGCACCACATCCAAGGAATCCACCAACCATAATAATCATTCCATCTTTTATCATTTCTACTGCTTCATCCATTGAAATAATTTTACTCAAATTGCTACCTCCTACTATCTATTAAACTTAATTTATTTAATACAATTTATAATGATATTATTCTTAAAACTATAGCTACTATAAGCATTACTATAGTACATGCAAATGCAAATGGGATGGTTTTCTTTTGATGTTCTCCAAAATCTATGCCTGCTAAGCCAGTTAGAAGAAATGTAGATGCTGTTAGTGGACTTATAGGAAATCCTGTTGTCATTTGTCCAAGAATCGCTGCTCTACCAACCATAATTCCTTCTACTCCAAATTGATTTGCACTACTTGTTAACACTGGTAATACCCCAAAGTAGAAAGAGTCTGGATCAAATAATAAGCTGGCTGGCATAGAAATCACCCCTGTAATTACTGGTATTAATCTACCTAAAGACGGTGGTATCATATTAACTACAACTTCCGCCATAGCAGTAATCATTCCTGAGTCTTTCATTATTCCTGTGAAACATCCTGCTGCAAATAAAACACTAGCCATCATTAAAGCTTCTTTTGCATGTGCATCTATACGTTCCTTTTGCTCTTTTACAGATGGATAGTTGATTACTAAAGCAATACATAATCCAAGCATAAATACTACATGTGGTTGTAATTTATTTGTAATCATAATAGTGATTGCTACTACTATTAACAATATATTAACTAAAAAAAGTTTTGGTCTTGCAAGTTTTGCTTTCTCCTCATTAACCTTTTCATCAACTTCTATGATTTTTGTATTTCCAATATTACCAATATGTTTTGCTTCTTTTTTTCCTAATAAAAAAGCTACTATAAGTACAAATATAATACCTGCTAAGAATGGAATTAACATTGGATTAAATAATTCAGTTGGAGTTATTCCTAATGATGAAGCCGCACGAATAGTTGGCCCACCCCATGGCAATATATTCATAGTACCGGCTCCTAATGCAACAATGGTAGCTAAAGTTGTTCTTTTCATTCCAAGCTGATCGTATAGTGGAAGCATTGCTGGTATTGTAATTAAAAATGTAACTGCACCTGAACCATCAAGATGTACAATCATTGCTAAAACTGCAGTTCCTATTGCAATCTTCACTGGATCCTTACCAACTACTTTAATAATTTTCCTTATGATTGGGTCAAATGTCCCTGCATCACTTAATACTCCAAAGAATAAAATAGCGAAAATAAACATAACCCCTGTTGTTGATATACTTTTAATTCCACTAGTCATAAATTCACCAATTTCTAACCCAAAACCACCAATAGCTGCTGTAACTACTGGAACTACAATTAATGCTACCGTTGGTGATGCTTTTTTCGTCATAACTAGCAATAGTAATACTATAATTGTTAAAAGTCCTAAGAATGCTAACATAATTTACCTCCTATATCTTTTATTTCAGATTGAGTGCTAGATAACCTGTAAAATATTTATGTTACCTATTGAATAAATATTTAGTTGACTTTTATTTTTACTAGATTTCCATCTCCATTAAAGCCATCACAAGAGCTTTTCCATGTTTGTCCTGAGCAAGGCTTCTTGTAACTCCACCACCTAAAGTTTTATCAAGGACAAAATTCATAGCACAAATACTATCAATTTCATACCTTACTACTTCACCTTTGCAAATTTCACTAAAATATTCTTTAACTTTTTCTGCAGTAACTTTTTCTTTTAACATAGGATAATCTTCATCTCTGTATGCAATAACAGAAATGTTAGAAATGTCACCTTTGTCACCAGTTCTTCCATGTGCAAAATCTTTTAATTTCATATTATTATACCTCCTGATAACTTACTTCTATATTTACGATATCTCTAGGAACGAATATTGAGCAAACCGAAACAACCTCTGCTACTTTTTTAGTTGCTCCACCACCACCTGAAGGGCCATTAGTGTAAAGAGTCTCAACTTCATTACCAATTAAAATAGCATTTTCTCTATCTTTAGTTCTACCACTTATACGAAGTCTAATCTCTGGAAATACTTCTGGAGCATACTGACTAGAGATTTTTGTTTTATATAATGAATTGAAACCAATATAATCAATTCTCAATTCTTCTATTTGAACACCAGTTAGTTTAAGTCTTTTTTCAACAATATCAGCAGCAAGTTGAGCTTTTGCTAGAGCATTTGTGCCACCATAACTAATTTCTCCTTCTCCGATAAAGCAATCTTTGTAACCTATGCTCACTTTTAGAGTTTCAGGGATTCCTTTAGAATTAGCATTTTCAGCTTTAACTAAATCTTTACCTTCTTGAGTAAAGGTTACATGAGAAAAATCAGCTATAGCATCCGGAGTCATATACACTTCTGGATTATGAATTTCATAAATCATTTGCTCTTTACAAGTATCAGTACTAACTAATCCACCAGAACCTTCAACTTTAGTTACAGTAAATTTACCTGTTTCATCGATCTCAATTATTGGGAATCCCAATATTTCAAGGTTTTCAACATCTTTAATACCAGGATCTGCATAATACCCCCCAGTAACCTGTCCACCACATTCAAGTAGATGACCAACTAAAACTGCTTGTCCAATTTCATGAGGATTATCATTAGCATTCCATCCAAACTCGTATCTCAAAGGTCCAATAGAAAGTGCAGGATCAGAAACACGACCTGTTATGATTATATCAGCATCATTTTCCAAGGCTTCTATAATTCCTTCTGCACCAAGGTACACATTAGTAGATAAAATAGATTCTTTAATATCACCAAGTTTACAATCTAATTCAAGAACATCGTTATTATAATAATCTGAAATTTTGGGAAGTATATCATCACCTGTAACAGCTGCAAATTTTAAGCCTGTAATACCAAGTTCCTTAGCTATTTTTATACTTGCCTCAACAGCTGAAACTGGATTAGCGGCACCCATATTAGTAATAACTTTAATTCCCTTTTCTTTTGCAAGCTTAAGAATTTTCCTCATTCTACTTTCAAGTAATTGATTATAGCCTTTTGTAGGATCTTTAAGTTTATCCATTTGCCCAATAGCTATAGTTCTTTCAGCAAGACATTCAAAAATTATATAGTCAACATTCCCTTTCTCCATTATTTCTACTGCCGGCTCAATGCGATCACCTGCATAGCCAGCGCCACTTCCGATTCTAATTTTTTTCATAAATAATTACTCCTTTCAAGCTAAGTAATAATACTCTATATGATTAAATTGATCACTTTACTAATTAACATCTATATGGTAAAAATCAGTTTTCACTATTGTTAATTTATAATATACATAGAGATATCAAATATTATTTAGCGGCCACTAAATTTAGATAAATTATATGTAAAGGTTTATAGTACAATTTCTTAATATATATTTAAGCAATTTATGTGCCAAATTTAGAATATCTAGAAATCCCTTAAAATCGAGAATATATTAACAAATGAAAAGGTTATTATTCTTAAAATTAAGAATAATAACCTTGAAATTTTAACTTATATATTTAAAAACTTGATAAAATCATATTAATTATAATTTCTCAAATTTAAGAATAAAAGTATATTACTTTCCTAAATTTAAGAAATATAAATAACTTTTAACTAAGCTTGTAATAAAGAGTTGATAAGGATATTCCAAGATGTTTAGCTGCCTCTTTCTTCCCATCAACAGTATCACCAAAATATTCAATTGCCCTATTGATCTCTTCCCTTTCAAACTTCTTAATTTTATCAGAAAGCTTATAAAATTTTGGTTCCGATTCCTTTGAATTTTCAGTGATAGGAGTTGGTAAATTTTCTTCTCTTATAAAACCATCTGTAGCCATTATAGATGAAAACTCAAGAACATTTTTCATTTCTCTTACATTTCCAGGCCAGTCGTAATTATAAAGTGAAGCTTTTGCCTTATCTGTTAAAGATATTTTTCTTTTGAGTTTATTACTTAGCTTTTGTAGATAAAAATCCAATAAATATGGTATATCTTCTCGTCTTTCTCTTAAAGGTATTATATGGATAGGGAATACCGCAATTCTGTAATACAAGTCCTTCCTAAAATTACCCTCTTCAATATATTTCATTAAATCTACATTGCAAGCACAAATAACCCTAACATCTATATCAATTTCCTTAGTTCCACCGATTTTTCTAATAGTTCCTTCTTGTAATACACGCAATATTTTTGCCTGTAATGAATAATTCATTTCAGATATTTCATCTAGAAATATCGTTCCCTGATTTGCACTTTCAAACAAGCCAATTTTTCCGCCCTTCTTAGCTCCAGTAAAAGCTCCATCTTCATATCCAAATAACTCACCTTCTAACATTGTAGATGTTAAAGTTGAACAATTTATAGCTACAAAAGGATATTTACTTCTTTCACTTTCATTATGTATTGATTGTGCATATACTTCCTTACCACTTCCACTCTCACCTTCAATAAGCACAGAAACATCTGAATGCGAAATTTTTTGTGCTATATTTTTAGTGAGTATTGAAGTGCCATTTACAGCAATAATATTCTTAAAAGTATATTTAGCTCCATTTGTACGATGAATTTTCTCCATTAAATACTTATTCTTTTTTTCTAATTCTTTAATTTTTTTACTCAAATAGACAGCATCTTTTAAAAATGTAACTGTTGATATACCTCCAATTGTCTTTCCATCTGAAACAATAGGAGATATGTTACAAAAATATTCATCATTATTTTCTTTACGTAGAACTCCTAACTTAGCTACTCCTGTTTCCATTACATCCTGTATCACGGAACCTGGACGAATATCCCTTATATGTAATCCTTCAACATCATTAAGATTTTTACCTATAAAATTTGAATAAGCCTTATTGAAAAATAAGATCTTTCCATCTCTATTTACAATTAGTACTCCTTCATTTAAAGAATTGAATATTTTTCCCATCCACTCTGTAATCTTCATTAGGCATCTCCTTTTTAATATAATCTTATGTTATTAAATACATACTATATTTTTTCTTGTTATGCTAATTATTTTTTTAAATTTATTAGTATTTAATCCAAACTTTTTTCTTTGCTGAAATTTTTGTTTTATCAACTAACTTTTATATTTCATACTCTAGTTAATATTATTATATATTTATTCTTAAATATTACAAACACATTATAATCTATTTATAAATTAATTTAGTATAAAATTAAAAAATAAAATTTTACATAAAAAAATAACCTAGATTATTAATCTAGGTTATTGGTGGCTCGAGCAGGAATCG
>NZ_DKLM01000035.1:4763-10105 GCF_002455975.1 Clostridium sp. UBA6640 | reverse complement strand
ATAGATATGCACTTTATGAGGAAGAAATAGCTTATGAATGCAGGATACAGAATCCTAATATAGTACTTAGTGAATCCTTAATCGCAATTTTAAAAGTTTATTATAAATCTCGAAAGCGTCATCCTGATACAAATAATATAACTAAAAGTATTTTTGATGGTATAGAGAAAAGTGGACTTATTATAAATGATGCTCAAGTTAGAAGAATTATAATAGAAGAATTTTATGATGAAAAAAATCCTCGCTTTGAGCTTGAATTATTTGGAGAAAGTATCTATAAAATAAATTATTCCATAGAGAAATTAGATAATCCTCAAGAGCCTATAGAATATTCGCCGCCTTCAAATAAAAAAAATCAGATAGGCAACAAGAATTTAAAAGAAAAGAAAGAAAATAATAATACCCTACTTTGTGAAATATGTGGGAAGGGTATTTCAAGAGAAAACGCCATATCTGCAAATAAAGGCAAAACTCTTTTATGTAAAACATGCTTTAAAAAGTTATTCTAGAAAATTGATTACAAACATAATGAAAGTGTATAATAGTAAGGATAGTTAATCTAATGGAGAATTGAGAATGGACAATTGACAATTTAGGTTGAAATTATTTTTAAACAAAATAATTTCTTTTAACAAATTTTTTTAACTATCAATTGCATTGCTAGTTATCGTAGGGGCGAACAGTGTTAGCTAGTTACCCCACCCCTGGGGAACAGTAGTGAAGCCCTTTAGGGTTCCCCTGGGGTGCAGTATAGTTCGGAGCAAAACCAGTGAACTTGTACTAATATTATGGAGATAAGTAGTATAATTGCTAGTTATCTGGTGAAGTTAATCAAACAAAGTAAAAAAAGTAGGTGACATTATGAAGAAGGATTTTAAAATACTTGCTATAGAGTCAAGTTGTGATGAAACTTCTGCAGCGGTAGTTGTTAATGGGAGAGAGGTATTATCTAATATAATATCTTCTCAGATAGATATACATCAAAAATTTGGAGGAGTAGTGCCAGAGGTTGCTTCAAGAAAACATATAGAAGCCATAAGTGCAGTGGTTCAAGAAGCGTTAGATGAAGCTAATTTAACTTTTCAAGATATAGATGCAGTAGGAGTAACTTATGGACCAGGATTAGTTGGTGCGTTGTTAGTTGGACTTCAATATGCTAAATCTCTAGCTTACTCTTTAAACATACCGTTAATTGGAGTAAATCATATAGAAGGACATATAAGCGCAAATTTTATAGAATATAAAGAGTTAGAACCGCCTTTTGTAACTCTTGTAGTATCAGGTGGACATACTTTTGTAGTACATATGAAAGGTTATGGAGATTTTGAGGTAATGGGAGAAACTAGAGATGATGCAGCAGGAGAAGCCTTTGACAAAGTTGCTCGTTCTTTAGGACTTGGATATCCTGGAGGACCTAAAATTGATAAAATTGCTAAGGAAGGAAATGAAAATGCAATAAAGTTTCCTAGAGCAAACTTCCATGAAGAAAGCTTAGATTTTTCTTTTAGTGGAATAAAATCATCAGTTTTAAACTATTTAAATAAAATGGAAATGAAAAATGAAGAAATAAACGTAGCTGACACTGCTGCATCTTTTCAAAAAGCAGTAGTAGATGTACTTGTAGATAATGCTATAAAAGCCTGCAAAATAAAAAAAGTAGACAAAATTGCTATAGCTGGAGGAGTTGCAGCTAACTCTTCTTTAAGAGAAGCCATGATAAAAGCTGGAGAGCAAAATAATATAAAAGTATTATTTCCTCCAATGGTACTATGTACTGACAACGCAGCTATGATAGGAAGTGCTGCATATTTTGAATACTTAAATGGAAGAATCTCAGACCTAACCTTAAATGCTATACCAAACTTAAAACTTGGAGAAAGATAGCTTAACAGAATTAAGAATTAAAGATGAAGAATTAAGTATTAAGGAAAGAATTAGTTCTATGGAACTAATTCTTTAAAATTAATATTTTACTTTTAAAAAAATATTAATTTTAAAATTGTTTAAAGTAAGCTATTAATGTTAATTATTTAGATAAATCTGAGATTGGGAGGTTTATCTATGAGAGAGAATTTAATAGAAAACGAATCATTTAAATTTGCTATATTAATTACACAACTATATAAAGACTTAGTAGAAAATAAAAAAGAATTTATTTTATCAAAACAATTATTAAAATCTGGTACGAGTGTTGGGGCAAATGTAAGAGAAGCATTAAATGCCCAAAGTAAAAAAGATTTTTTGTCCAAAATGAATATAGCATTAAAAGAAGTAAATGAAGCTAGGTATTGGATAGAATTATTAATAGAAGCAAAGTATCTAGATGGAGAAAAAGCTAGTGATTCTTTGGTAAAATCTGATGAAATATATAAAATATTAAGTTCAATAGTAAAAACAACAAAGCAGAGGCTTGTATAATAGTTCTTTAGAACTAAGTGAGAAAAATATACATGAGTTAATAATTTGGAGTTAAAAATAAATAATTATAGTTTGATTAATGTTTCTAACTATTTTAACTAGCAAATTTATTGCTAGTTTTTTAGCGTAGCAAGTAAAAAGTAATTTTAAAGAAACAATTTTAAATTTCTTAGCTTCTGCTAAGAAATATCCATAAATTCTTCATCCTTCATCCTTCATCCTTAATTCTTCATTAATTAATTATGTTACCTATTAATATATAATTTTAAATTAAAGCTTGTTATAAATGTCTCGTTGACCAATTTATTCCAGTATGGTAATATTTTATACAATAAAAAGGGGGGAATTACCATGAATTTTTACGATTTTAATGAAGTGGAGTATAGAAACTCTGTAGCTACAATAAAATCTATTGCTGAAAAAGAAAAGTGCTGCTGTGATAGTAGTAAGTTTTGTTTATTTTTAAGAGAATTAGCATCATTTATATCTAATCTTTGTGAATTAGAAGAAAAATTAAATGATGAGTATTTCAAGTCTAAAAGCTTTGAAGAATTGCTTGAAGAGAATCATAAACTTTATGAGCCTATAAGAGGTGAAAATTACAAGACAAGCTATTGCAATCCAAGCTATGCTGTTGAGGTCTTTGGGGAAGAGTTAGGTAAAATAGCCTCAATGCTAGCTAATAAGTACAGAGGATATATAAAATATGCTTTTTTGCATAAAAAAGCTAGAATTAATGCTTACAATAAATTATTTTTAGATTTATATAATTATGTTACAAATCATGAAGTCAATGCAGAGAAAATAAAAGATCTTATTTTTGAATTCGAAAAATCAGTCGTAGAATTTGAAGTTAAAGAAAGATTATCAGATTTATTTATAGACACAGGTTCTTATGTAAAAACTATAGTCGAAGATGAAGATTTATCAGATTTGAGATATTTATTTAAATATGGTGAATATATAAGTGACAATGAAATAAAAACTGCTAAATTCTTAAATAATTATGACAAGGTAGATATAATAGCAAACACAGTTTGTGAAGCTTATATTAGTGGATTTAAAAGAGATAATAAAGATTACGCCCAAAAATCTACCGCTTTACTTATAGTTTATGCAGGGCAAGAACAAATAACTAGAGCTCTTATTAAAAAGCTTAAAGCATATGGATTGGATTCAATTTTACCAAGGGTAGATGCTACAGATGCTAATAAGCAATTAACTTACGATCATAGGTTTGATATTGGGGTATTCTTTAATAAGGAATATGCTGATTTAAAAGTAGAAGCTTCTAAGAAAAAACTAGAAGAATTTAAAGAAGATCTTAAAAAGTTTTCAGGACCATTAGTTTTTGAAAGTTTTGGAGAAATACCGTTTGCACCAGAAAGTAAAAAAGAAGCTCTAAAATTAAGTGAAGAGCAATCAGTATTGTTCCAAGAGTGTCAGAATGATATAAGAAGAGAACAGGATAAGTATATCCCACAAGCGGAGACAAGTTTTACAATTATAGCTTTCCCGATTCCTGAAATAGGAGAGAAGTTTGAGGAAATCTTTGAAGATACATTAGAAATAAACATGTTAGATAGTAAGAAGTATGAAGTAATTCAACAAAAAATTATAGATGTATTAGACAAAGGTGAATTTGTTCATGTAAAAGGAAAAGGTACAAATAAAACAGACATAATGGTTAAAATGCATGAGCTTAAAAACCCAGAAAAAGAAACTAACTTTGAAAATTGCGTTGCTGATGTTAATATTCCAGTAGGAGAGGTATTTACGTCTCCAGTATTAAAAGATACTAATGGAATACTTCATGTTGAAGAAGTTTATTTAGATGATTTAAAATATAATAATCTTGAATTAAAATTTAAGGATGGATTTATTGAGGAATACACTTGTACTAATTTTGAAGAAGAAGAAGAAAATAAAAAATATATTCAAGAAAATTTATTATTCCCGAATAAAACTCTTCCATTAGGAGAATTTGCTATAGGAACTAATACACTTGCCTATGTTATAGCACAAAAGCATGGAATAGTTAATTTACTTCCAATACTAATAGTTGAAAAAATGGGACCTCATTTTGCGGTAGGTGATACCTGTTTCTCATATAGCGAGGATTTACCTGTTTATAATCCAGACAATAAAGAGATTGTTGCCCGTGATAATGAAAAATCTATATTAAGAAAAACAAATCCACAGGAAGCATACACAGGTTGTCATACAGATATAACCCTTCCATATGATGGACTAGAGTTTATCTCTGTAATAACAAAAGATGGAGAGAAAATAGATATAATTAGAGATGGAAGATTTGTAGTTGAAGGGACAGAAGAGTTAAATAAAGTTTTTGAATAAGCTTTTAACTAGCAATTTTATATTGCTAGTTTTCCACCCCTGGGGAACAGTAGTGGAGCCCTTTAGGGTTCCCCTGGGGTGTAGCATAGTTTGGAAGAAAAATTAGTGATATTGTACTAAATTCATGGAGACGTGCAATGTTATTTAAATATTCTTTAATGTTGTAATTATCCTTCATACCATACTGCACCTTAGGTATGGAAGAGAATTTTGTAGCGGCGAACATTGTTCGCCATTTTTTTGTACATATCATAATGTAATGATTATGGCGAACACTGCTATCGCTACAGCTAATCAATTCTAAATTTCTCAGCACCTGCTGAGAAATATCCACAATTGTGAATTGCGCATTGTGAACTGTGAATTAAATTCCACCCCTGGGGAACAGTAGTGAAGCCCTTTAGGGTTCCCCTGGGGTGCAGCATAGTTTGGAGAAAAATTAGTGAGATTGCACTAAATTCATGGAGATATGCAATGTTATTTAAATATTCTTTAATGTTGTAATTATCCTTCATACCATACTGCACCTTAGGTATGGAAGAGAATTTTGTAGCGGCGAACATTGT
>NZ_DKLM01000035.1:0-4678 GCF_002455975.1 Clostridium sp. UBA6640 | reverse complement strand
ATCAATTCTAAATTTCTCAGCAATAGCTGAGAAATATCCATAATTATGAACTGTGCATTGTGCATTGTGAATTGAATTAGGTTACTTTAACACGTTAATGCAATAAAGTAAAAATAATGAATTTATGTATCAAAAAGATATAATATACTAAATTGTGAAAAAAGTTAATGTTTTTGGAAGGATTTTTTGAATTTATAAAGAATATAGAGTAGTGTGTAGTTTAATATTTCTTTGTAATGTATTATTTTATCAATTAAGGTGATGTTATGAAGAATTGATAATGATATGCAAATGAAATTTAAAACATAATAATTTTAAAAAAATAATTATGTAAAGTAAAACTATAATATCAAATTGAAAAGTTCTCAATTATTTTTGAGAATTATATGTAGTTAACAATTAAGAAAGATAATTTTGTACAATTAAGAATTTATAATGGGGTAAATGTAATTCTTTAAAGTTTAGTTAAATTATACATTGTAAATTGTATTTTTGAAATTAATTTTTAATATATTAATTTCTTATTATAAAAGTAATTTTTAAGTAATTTATAAAAATTATACACAATTAACGATTGAGAGAAATAACTTTGTACAATTAAGAACTTGTAACGAGGTACTTGGAAAAATAAGCAGCCACTATGTTAGCTTATTTTATATCATATCATGTTATTAGATTAGCTTATAGCATTACTATGAATATAAGCTAATAATTTGTTCGATATAAAATAAACTAATATCTTTGACTTGTTATTTTCTTTCAGATACCTATAAAGCTAATCTTAGAAATAAACTATTTTAACCGATAAATTATTTGGGGGTGGCTATATGTTAAACAACGTAGATATTGAAAAAGCTATGATTATTAAATTAGAAGATGAACTACCTAATATGCCAAAATTTCAAGAGGGTATTAGAAGAGCTCCGGATAGAGGCTTTACATTAACAAAAGCTCAAACAGAGCTTGCACTTAAAAATGCACTAAGATACATACCAGAAAAGTATCATGAAGAGTTAGCTCCAGAATTTATGGAAGAGCTATTAACAAGAGGAAGAATCTATGGTTATCGTTTTAGACCAGAAGGAAGAATTTACGGTAAATCTGTAGATGAATATAAAGGGAATTGTATGGAAGGTAAAGCTTTCCAAGTAATGATAGATAATAACCTAGATTTTGATGTAGCATTATATCCTTATGAGCTTGTTACTTATGGGGAGACAGGTCAAGTATGTCAAAACTGGATGCAATATAGACTTATAATGAAATATTTAGAAAACATTACTGATGAACAAACTTTAGTTGTTGAATCAGGTCATCCACTAGGACTATTTAGAAGTTCTAAGAAGGCACCAAGAGTTATAACTACTAATGGGCTTATGATAGGTATGTTTGATAATCCAGAAGATTTTCATACAGCTACCCAATTAGGAGTTGCCAATTATGGTCAAATGACTGCAGGAGGATGGATGTACATAGGACCTCAAGGTATAGTACATGGAACTTTCAATACTTTATTAAATGCAGGAAGGTTAAAACTTGGAGTACCTCAAGATGGAGATTTAAGAGGAAAAATATTTGTAACATCAGGACTTGGGGGAATGAGTGGTGCACAGCCTAAGGCTATAGAAATAGCTAATGGTGTTGGAATAGTTGCAGAAGTTGATTATTCAAGAATAAAAACAAGATTAGATCAAGGTTGGGTATCAATGGCTTCAGATAATCTTGATGAAATATTTAAAGTAGCTTTAGAAAAAGCTAAAAATAAAGAAGTAATTTCAATTGCTTATCATGGAAATGTTGTTGATTTACTACAATATATTGTAGATAAAAATATTAAAATAGATTTATTATCAGACCAAACTTCATGCCATGCTCCTTATGAAGGTGGATATGCACCTATGGGCATAAGCTTTGAAGAAAGAACAAGACTTCTAAAAGAAGATAGAAAGAAATTTAAAGAATTAGTAGACAAAACTCTAATTAAACATTATGAACTGGTTAAGATACTGGATTCTAGAGGAGTATATTTCTTTGATTATGGTAACGCCTTTATGAAAGCAGTATATGATGCAGGAGCAAAAGACATTGTTAAAAATGGCGTAGATGAAAAAGATGGATTTATATTCCCATCTTATGTAGAAGATATAATGGGACCTATGTTATTTGATTATGGCTATGGACCATTTAGATGGGTTTGCTTAAGTAGAGATCATGAAGACTTAATAAAAACTGATAAAGCAGCTATGGAATGTATTGATCCAAATAGAAGAGGACAGGATAGAGATAACTACATCTGGATTAAAGATGCAGAGAAAAATAAACTAGTAGTTGGAACAGAAGCTAGAATACTATATCAAGATACACAAGGAAGAATGGATATAGCATTAAAGTTCAATGACATGGTAAGAAAAGGTGAAGTTGGACCAATAATGTTAGGTCGTGATCATCATGATGTAAGTGGAACAGATTCTCCATTTAGGGAAACTTCTAATATAAAAGATGGAAGTAATGTTATGGCTGAGATGGCTGTTCAATGCTTTGCAGGAAATGCGGCAAGGGGCATGAGTCTTATAGCACTTCATAATGGTGGAGGAGTAGGAACAAGTAAATCAATAAATGGTGGATTTGGTCTTGTGCTTGATGGTAGTGAAAAAGTAGATGATATAATAAAATCTTCTATGGCATGGGATGTTATGGGAGGAGTTGCTAGAAGAGCTTGGGCAAGAAACCCTCACTCAATAGAAACTTCTATAGAATACAACCAAAAACATTCATCAACAGATCATATTACATTACCATATATAACTGATGAGAATCTAATTTCATCAGTTGTAGAAAAAGCTTTAAATAAATAAGCATTTAATTTTAAATAGGGAATAGAATGTAAAGATGAAACTATTTCTAATTTTTACTTGATAACACTTGAACTTAAATATAAATTAAAGGGATACCTAAAGTAATTTAGGTGTTCTTTTTTTATGCATAAAACTTAGTCAATGGAGAATTGACGATGGAAAATTGACAATTAAGGATGAAATTATTTTTTAGAAAAATAATTTCTTTAAATGAATTCACTGTAGCGGCGAACAGTGTTCGCCATTCTTTTACCTTTGGGAATTTATCAATTCACAATCAAGGCTGAAATGTATTTTTAACTAGCAAAGCAGTTGCTAGTTATGTGGCGAACACTGTTCGCCGCTACAACAAAATCAATTTTAAATTTCTCAGCCTCTGATGAGAAATATCCACAATTGTGAATTGAATAAAGTTGTGCATAGTGAACTGTGAATTGAATAAAGTTGTGAATTAAATTAAGTTTTCTATTGCAAAGGATTTTCAAATTATAAATTCGAATATTAAAATTAGCTTAAATAAAACCTTTCTGTATTGATACACGTATATATTAAGGGGTATAATTATTCTCGTGATGTAGGAAAAGTATGAGTAAGGGAGTAGAGGAAATGCTAGTTAATAAAGGAAGTAAAAGTAAGAAGCTTGTTAATTTATTATTGCTTTTTGTCGTGTTAGCTTCCTGCTTATTATATGGTTGTGATAAGAACGATGACAACAAAGTTAAATTGGCAGAAAAAGCGCATCTAAAAGCTGTTTTTGAAAGAAACAACGATATATACATTTATGATGAAAAGAAAGAAGAAATAAAAGTAGTAGGAGATCAAGGTAAAAGAAAAGAATTGCTTGTTCTAAGTCCTAATCATAAAAATATAGTCTATAGATTTCAACAAGATCAAAATACGATAAATAATTCACAAATTGTGATTCAGAATATAAAAAAAGAAAAAACAGATATTATAGATATAGAAGATGAAGATTTAAAAAACATAACAGATATTAAATGGTTAGATGATGAGCATATATTAGTCACAGCTCATATGAATCCATCTGTATCATCTTATGGAATATATGACATAAATTCTAAAAAGCAAGTAGATTCCGTTAAAGGTATTTTAATGGGCACATATAATGATGGTCAAGAACTACTATATGCCAAAACTAAAAGAAATGATCCAAGCCATAAATCTAATTTATATATAAATGATAAGTTAATATATGAGATGGAAAACAGTGAAGAGCAAATACAAGATGCTGTAATTTCAAAAGACTATAGTAAAATAGTATTTAAAACATTTTCCTTAAATCTAGAAACTGGTGAGGTAAAAGATTATATATATAGTGCAGATTTTAATAAAGATTATAAAATCTCTAATATAGAAAAAACAGAGTTACCTCCAACAGTATTTGGCAACTTAAAATTAGATGAAGAAAATAACCTATATATAATAAATGATAAGGCTGCTTATAAAGTTCAAGGAACCTTCTTTACAGAAACAAAATACAAAGAAGAAGACCTAGAAAAACCAACGGAAGAAAAGCTAACAAAATTCAAACAAACACTAGCTAAAAACTTCCCAAAAGAATTCATAACAGACTACCTAAAGCTGGATGAGCTGCAGATATATAATATACAATGGTTTTAACAATTGAGAATAAAAACTATAAGAATGAAGAATTAAGTATGAAGAATGAAGAATTATGGTTGAAATTATTTTTAAACAAAATAATTTCTTTAATTGATTTTTTTGTAGCGGCGAACAGTGTTCGCCATTTTTTTACTTACAATTATATTGCTCGTTTTTTATAAGAAGTTACTATGTAACTT
>NZ_DKLM01000033.1 GCF_002455975.1 Clostridium sp. UBA6640 | reverse complement strand
TATGGTTGAAATTAGTTTTAATTAAAACTAATTTCTTTAATTGATTTTTACTAGCAATACAATTGCTAGTTTTTCCACCTCTGGGGAACAGTAGTGAAGCCCTTTAGGGTTCCCCTGAGGTGCAGTATGATTCGGAACAATAGTAATAAATTTAACTAATATTTTTATTATCAATACAATTGCTAGCTTTTTTATAAGAAGTTACTATGTAACTTTAAAAAAGAAATTAAATTTGAACTTCTCCTATAAAGGAGAAGTATCCATAAATCCTTCATTCTTCATTATTCATTCTTCATTAATAAGTTGTGAATTGTATAAAAGTGGAGTTATAATGTTCAATAGTAGTATATTAAAGGAGGGATTAATATAATGAAAAACAGGAAAGTTTGTACTTTCTTTTTTCTTGCTTTGATATTAATATGTTTTAGTATTAAAACTTATGGTTTCGGAGAAAAAGTGGATTATATTATTGGGGTAGATAGATACGAAACATCTGCCTTATTAAGTAAAGCTAATTATGAAAATTCTCCATATGCTGTTATTGCTAGCGGAGAAAGTTATATAGATGCTTTAACTTCTTCACCTTTAGCCTTTAGTAAAAAAGCACCAATTCTATTAACAAATAAAAATAAGTTAAATGAATTTACCAAAAAAGAAATTTTAAGGCTAGGAACTAAAAATATATACATAGTTGGTGGTATTGGTGCTGTGTCTGAAGAGGTTGAGAAAGAAGTAAAAAAATTAGGAATTCAAGTTACTAGATTAGGTGGAATAAATAGATATGAAACTAGTGTGAAAATTGCTAAAGAGCTTGGTGATATAGAAAATATTATAATATGCAGTGGACATGATTATAAGGACGTAACCTTAATTTCTAGCTATGCTTCCATGAGTAAAAACCCAATTATCTTATACGATAATGACAAAAGCTATCTAGAGAATTATATGAGTGAAAAGGGTGTTAATAGCGGATGCATCATAGGAGATTTAAACTTGAATTATGATATTTTTTCTAACTTTAAAAGGGTGGATAATAAAAGAACTGGAGATATATTAAAGAGTTTTTATGGAGATATAGATGTTGAAGCATTACTTTTAACTACTTCTTCTAATTTTGCAGATGCATTGTCATCAGCTCCTATTGCAGCAATGAAAAAATCGCCTGTAATACCTTTAGGACAATATGCTGAAAAAGAAACAATTAATTTTGTAAAGGGTAAAGGATATTTTGATGTTATTGTAGTTGGTGGAACAGTATCTAAAGATGCGGTACAAGCTATAGTTAATAGAACATATATATCGCCAGAATTTACTGAAGAAAACTCTAAGGTAAAGTCGTTACCAGATAAATATGAAATGGTGTATTTAGAACAGTTAGAAAAAGAATTATTTAATTTATGTAATAGTGCAAGAGAAGAAAGAGGTCTGTCACCATTAGTTTGGGATGAGGAATTGTATGAGATATCGAGATATAAATCAAGAGCAATGATGCAGTTAGAGTATTTTGGACATAACAATATAAATTATGATAATAGAATGGCTCAGGCATTAGCTGAAGCTTTTGATTACACACCTACATCCATAAAGGAAAATATATTATATACTACTAAATTTTTATCAGAAATTGATGCTGATCATATATTCAATCTTTGGATGAACTCTGAAAGTCATAGAGAAAATATACTTTATTCTGAACACACTAAAACAGCTATATCTGTAGCTTATAGTGATAAATATTATAGTAAGTACAAAAGAAATAATATATTATTTGCAACACAGCATTTTTCTAATAAATAGTTAGGCAATTGAAAACTTAAAATAATGCACAATTCACAGTTCACAATTCACAATTAAGGATGAAATTATTTTCTTAGAAAAATAATTTCTTTAAATAGATTTTTTTAACTAGCAATACAATTGCTAGTTTTCTTCACCTCTGGGGAACAGTAGTNNCCCTGAGGTGCAGTATAGTTCGGAGCAAGAATTAATGAGATTATACTAAATTTATGGAGATAGGCAATGTTATTGAAATATTGTTTAAAGTTGCAGGTACTGTGCCATATCATACTGCACCCCAGGGGTCTAAACAGAAGTAGTTACAGATTTAAATTCTGCGACTACTTTAATTTTGTTTAAATCTATAATTTTATTATAGACCCCAGGGGTGGAAATTAATGCTGTAAAGTATCTTTCATCTCTAAGGAACAGTTACCGATGCAATAATATTATGGCGAACACTGTTCGCCGCTACAGAATCAATTTTAAATTTCTCAGTGATAACTGAGAAATATCTACAATTGTGCATTGTGCATTGTGAACTGTGAATTGAATAAAGTCTAAACTGTAAATTATTTAAAAATAATTTACAGTTTTTTTAGTTATTTTCAACTATAATTTTAACATTAATTACCATATGTGTTAAAATTAAAATATGTGAAAATTTTTAGTTGAATAGTGGGGGAGAGGTTGTGTTTAAAGGAAAAAGATTGGCTATGATAATAGCACTATCCTTAATATTATGCAGTAAGAAAGTTTATGGAAGATCTTTTGAAAAGCTTGAGAGTATGGATAGATGTGAATTATCTATAACTGTGGCAAAAGAGCTTTGGGATAATGCCTATAGGGGTGGAAAAACAGCAGTTTTAGCTTTGGAAAAGGATGAAAATTTAGTTGATTTGCTTTCTATTTCTACTTTGGCCTATAAGAAAAAAGCTCCTATTATATTAATTAATAATGGAGAAAAGATTAAAGATGAACTTATAGAAAACTTAAAGAATAAGGGAGTTAATAAGGTTTATTTACCTTCAGGACAGGGAGTTTTAAAAGAGGAATTAACATTTCAATTGAAAAGTCATGGAATAGATGTGATTAGACTAGGGGGAAGGAATAGAGTTGAAACAAGTATTAATATTTCGAAGGAATTAGGAGAATATAAATCAGTGGCAGTTATAGGATATAATGGCTTGCCAGATTCTATTTCTTTAGGTCAAATTGCAGTAAGAGAAGAAACGGCTATTTTAGTTTCAGATAATAAGGGAAATATAAAAGAAAATTTTTATTATGATAATAAAAATAATTACGTAGTTGGTGGAGAAAAATTAGTTAGTAGTGAAAGTGAGAACAAGTTAAAAGCAAAACGGATATATGGAGAAAATAGGTATGAAACAAACTTGAAAGTAGTTGAACATTTTAAGGACAAGCTAAACTTTAATAAGATATATATTTCTAGTGGACAAGATGATCAATTAGCTCAAGCACTAATAATAGGACAATTAGCTACTGTAGATAAAGCGCCATTAATTCTTTTGGATAAGGATAATGAGCCTAAAGTAGAGGAATTATTAAAAGATAGTATTAATAAATATACAGAAATAAACTTTTTTAACTATGAAAATAAAAATTTATTTAAAGATATATTAAGTAGAAATAATTCACTTCCAGATAGGAAAGAAGTTAATAATAAATATGTACAAGATGTTGCTCCAGTTAAAGAAGAAGTGAAAAGCTCAGATAATAAGGGTGAAAAGAAAAATACAGAAATTGAAAAAGATAAATTAGAAGAGTTACCTTATAAAGGGTATAAAAAGATTAATAATAATGAAATTAACATAGAGTTTGATAGTGAAGTAAAAATTAATAATAAAGAAAAAATTGAAGTAATGACAGAAAATAATAAAAAAATAAAAGAATTAGCTATAGAAAAAGAAAATCTATTAGTAAGTTTAAAAGAGCAGGGAGATTTTAGTGGAATAAGAATTAAAGATGAGGCTATAGCATCAAAGGATGGAGTAAAAATCTATAAAGGAATAGATGTGATTTTAGAAGACGATAATGCACCAGAAGAAAATTTAATACCACCTAAAATGATAAACTATGAAATTCATGATGGAGAAATAACATTAAAATTTGATAGAGAAGTTGAAATAGATAAAAATATAAGTGAAGAAATTTCTATAGATGGAGAAGATATAACTGTTAAGCGAATTAAAACTGAAGGTAAAATAGTTACAATAAACTTTAAAGGAGAGGTAAGCTCTTTAACCATACCTAAAGGATTGATAAGATGTGGCAATTTAGCTTCAGAAGAAATAAAAATATATATAGAAAATAAATACATTAAAAATCCTAGTATAGCAGTAGTAGATAAAACTATTAAATTGAGTTTCTCTGAAGATATTGAGCTAAATACAAGGGATTCATTTTGGAAATATATATCATTAACTTTTAAAGAAAAAGAAGCAAGTAATGATATTATAGTAAATGTTGCAAAAAATCAATTGGTTATAATAATAAAAACAGGTGGTATAGTTGAAAAAATTAATATTAAAGAGGGTTTTATAAAAAGTAAGAATTCTAATAAAATAAATAACGATATTGAAGAAAATGTTGAAGTTATAATTCCTTACAATGAAGTGAAGGTAAGAAATAAGGAAGAATTTGAAAGGGCTATCAATAGTAAAGTGACGCAAAAAATACATGTAGAAAACGATATTGAAGGCTTAGGAAAAATAATTTTGGACAAGCCTATAATAATTAGCGGTAATAGAAATAATCCTAAAATAGAACTAGAAAACTTGGCAATTCTTAATAAATCCGTAGTGTTGAATCAAATTATTGTTAAGGGTACAAATAATGAAAAGCCTACTGTAAGTATAGATAATGTAGAAATGACTAAAAATGAAGGTATTATGTTTAATACTGTTGGAATAGAAAGCGGTGGCACAGCATTAGAAATTAATAATTCAATAATAAGATTAAAAAATCTAAGTTTAGAGTATGAAAAAATTGGATTAGTTATTAATAACTCTGATGTGCGTTTTTTAAGATATTCAGATGAAAATTATTTATCAACTAAAAACGTATTAAAGGATAACAACAATCCTGCAATAATGATAAATAGAGATAATATATTTAATAATTATATCTTATTTTTAGCTGAAAAAATAATTCATGAAGGTATAAATAATAATCCAGTTATTGTAATACATGCTTTTTCAACAATGGATATCTTAAATGGTAATACAGATAGTTACACTGAGCTAATAAAAGAAAATAATTTTGATGAAAAGAAGGAGTATGAAATATACTTAAACAATGGAGGATTGACGATGGACAATTGAGAACTTATAAGAATTAAGAATTAAGTATGAAGGATGAAGAATTATGGTTGAAATTATTTTTAAACAAAATAATTTCTTTAAATAGATTTTTTAACTAGCAATACAATTGCTAGTTTTTTTCACCTCTGGGGAACAGTAG
>NZ_DKLM01000034.1 GCF_002455975.1 Clostridium sp. UBA6640 | reverse complement strand
TTATTTTCCAGAGTATATATTAGGTTTTCACATTGTATCCCTATATGTACATGTTTTGACGATGTAATATGATAAAAAATATGCTAATATACTCGCCTATTATTTTTTGAAAATCCCTAAGTACTGATATTGATAATTTTTTAGTTATTATAATATATCTTTCCATTTATAGCAACGAAGAAAGTTAGAAAATATTTACTAAAATGAATTTATTTTTTAAAATTTCATATTTACTTTTATAAATTAATAGTATAATATATACATAACATAGTTTTCAAAACTACGTGTAATAGTTTTAATTAGGAGGTACATCATGTCAAAAAATTTTAGAGAACCTGTAAGTGGTTTTACCCATCTATTTGGTGCTTTAGTTTCATTAGTTGGTCTAATAGCACTAATTTATAAAGAAATTTATATAGGACAAAATTCCATACTAGGTATGATAGGAGTTGTCATTTTTGGTCTTAGCTTAATATTTTTATATACAGCTAGTACTGTATATCATTTAGCAGTTTCTTCAGAAGGTGTAATTAAAATGTTAAGAAAATTAGATCATTCTATGATTTTTGTACTGATTGCAGGTACCTATACACCTATATGTCTCATTGCTTTAGAATCTTATTGGAGATGGGGATTATTTATTTGTGTCTGGTCATTAGCCCTAATAGGAATTGTATTCAAATTCTTTTGGATCGATTGTCCAAAGTGGTTATCTTCTAGCTTTTACGTAGGCTTAGGTTGGCTTGCTCTTGTTGCATTTTCACCACTATCTAAAGTCCTACCATTTCAAGCTATGACATTATTAATTTTAGGTGGAATACTTTATACTGTAGGAGCAGTTATTTACTGCTTAGAGAAAAAGGGTAAAAAGCGAACCTTTGGAGCTCATGAAATTTTTCACATATTCGTTCTCTTAGGTA
Source organism: Clostridium sp. UBA6640 (assembly GCF_002455975.1). Taxonomy (GTDB): domain Bacteria; phylum Bacillota; class Clostridia; order Clostridiales; family Clostridiaceae; genus Clostridium_J. The sequence continues at coordinate 16,482 of NZ_DKLM01000034.1, read as the reverse complement.
GTTTAGCACATTACATTTTAGTTTTTAAATATATCATATAAAATATAAATAAACTACCTTAATAATATATAACTGAGCATATTCATACTGTTAAATATTTCAATTCATAAGTTGTGACAACTGGGAAATTTATAACTAATTAACTGTAGCGGCGAACAGTGTTCGCCATATAATAACTAGCAATTTCATTGCTAGTTAAAAAATCCATTAAAAAAATTATTTTGTTAAAAAATAATTTTAACCTTAATTGTGAATTTTGCATTGTGAATTGTGAATTGAAATACTCAAGGGTGTAGTTATATTGGGCTATATATTAATTTTCAAGGTAGTTTATCTAAATATATATGAATACCTCACATATATATAGGTTAAATTAACATTATAATAATATATAAGGAGGTATTTACATGCCTGATAATAATAAAAATCGAATGAAAGACAGAGAAAAATCTAACGCAGAGCTTAGAAAAATGTACCCTAAAGATGGTGCTGATATTGGAATAATTGATGGAGAGAAAATAGGTGGTTATGCCAATAGCAAAGATCATTCTAAAGAAAGAGGAAAAGAATATTATTAAAAAGCATGGTAACCATGCTTTTTTTATTATATACTTTTCCTTCTAAATTTCTATATTTCAATATATTTTTATTACTTTTTAGTATATTATTATTGATAAACAATAAAAAGTTTGGTATTATGTTTTTGAGTGGTGAGAATTATGAATAAAAAAATCTCAAAAATATTAACAAAGACAGAAGAATTAACATCATTTTCAATGCTTTTAAATTGTTTTTTTGTACTAGGCTGCTTTTTTTTCATTTGTTTTCTGTATTATCTTTATTTATTCTCTATTTTCAATGAATATACAAGAACATATAGATTTTCTTCCACACTCAATATTTATCATAATTTCAACGTTGAGTATGTATAAAATGAAAATTATAGTAAAAAATTTTAAAAAAGGAGATTTCTTTAACTTAGAAAATATTCGTGCTTTTAAATCTATAGGATGGTTTTCTTCGATTCTTTTTATTACCTATCTAGGTTTATCTTTTTTATTTTCAGATACTATAATAAATAAATATGGTTCTCTAAAATTGACTAGTATGGTGTTTTTAATCTTTGGCTCTTTTTTTTATGTACTAGCTGAAACCTTTAAGATTGCTCGTTTAGCAAAAGAAGAAAATGATTAAACCATTTAAAAATAAATATATAAAAATTTAAGTAAGGAGATAATTATATGAATAAAAAAAGTTTAACTGCATTAACAATAATATTAAGTATAATTCTTGTAATTGGTTCTCTTGTGAGTTTTTTAGCAATCTCCTATGTAATTTTTACCCTTAATCATTTAGGTATGCTAGACTTCTTTGGCGCTTTAGGCTTTTTAGCTTTTAGCTTGATTTCAACAGTAGTTGCATACAAATTAAGACTTGTTGTAAAAAACATAAGAAATGGTGATTGTTTCAATATAGAAAATAGTGATTACTTTAGACATATTGGACTATTATCCCTAATTTCTTCTATTATTTATGCAATCATAACCTATCCAATTCCATATGGGTTTGGCTTTCAATTTTTATCTACTAAGTATGGTTCTTTAAAACCAACTTTCTTTGCATTTTTAATTTTTGGATTATTATCTTATGTATTATCTGAAATATTTAAAATTGCTTTTTTAACAAAAGAAGAAAATGATTTAACCATTTAGGAGGAATGATATGCCTATTATAGTAAACTTAGATGTTATGATGGCAAAGCGAAAGATTAGTTCTCAAGATTTAGCAGCCAAAATTGGGATAACTCAAGCTAATCTTTCTATCTTAAAAACAAACAAAGCTAAAGCTATAAGGTTTTCAACTCTTGAAGCTATATGCAAAGTATTAAACTGTCAGCCTGGAGATATATTAGAATATGTAGAAGATGAAAATGAGGATTAATTTTTACAATAAAAGGTGTTAGAGATTTACTCTAACACCTTTTATGTGGTTTAAACAATTTTTCATGTTTAACTTTCTTTTGCTACTTCTACCATGGTCTTAATATTTTTAAGCGGCGTAGTTATTCCTATACCACAGGCAGGTGACAATATGTCCACTCCATTTTTTATACAATGACTGGATATATTTTTTATTAAGTCACATTCTCCATTAAATAGTGTAAGCGTACTTACATTTCCCATTATTGCTTTTCCACTAACGTTTTGCTTAACCTCTTTCACACTGGTTATTGAATCAAAACTTATAGCATCACATTTTAGATTTTGTAAACTCCCATAAACACTTTTTAATTTCCCGCATATGTGAACTATTACTCCACCTTTAGCATACGGTTTTAAAGCTTCAACTATTTTATTTATATAAGGTATTGCAAACTCATTAAATAACTTTGGCCCTAATATTTCACCGGTACCACTCGGATCTGATATGGCAAGTATTTCTGCTCCAGCCTCAAGCTGAGCTTTACCAAAACTTATTAAATTTTCAGTAATAGCCTCCATATATTTATGCGCTTCTTCTTTTTTTCTTACTAGTTCCTTATAAAAAACTATAGGATCCATAATTGAAGACGCTAAACTTATTGGCCCTGTTATATTGGCTACAATTGGTATTTCTAAGTTCCTTTCTGAAAGAATTTTTATAGCATCTATCACTACTTTTGCTCTTCCAGAATTAGAATCTATGTTTTTCAATTTTTCATATTCCACAGCAGAGTTAATAACATAGTCTGTTACTCTAGGTTCTGTAGTCTTATCTCCTAGTGAAACTCCTGCCCCCATAGATTCCGCCTCTACAGTCATACAAAAAGGAACTCCACAGTTTTCAAATCCTCCATTTTCATACATACTATATGCTAAGTTTGCCATTAGTTCTGGATTAATATGAGCATCTGGCCATTTTATTCCTGTTACATCCATCAAATCTTCTATTATCATGTTCATCATTCCACCAGGACATATACAAGGCGGCCTGTCTACTTCTTCATTCTTTAATACTTTAAATAATCTTTCTTTTGACGTTAACATTAAGCTTTACCCCTTTAATATCTATCTATACTTAAAAGATAATCTATTTTTTCCTCATCTATAGGCCAGCCTACTTCTCGAGCAGCATCCATCATAGCATCTATGTTTTCTACTGGCGTTTCTACAGGAAGTCCACAGCCAGACATTACCATATAGCCTTTAGGGCTTTTATGTGCAATTTTTATAGACTTTAGTACCGCTTTCCTAACATCTTCTCTGCTGCCGGAATACATTATGGTAGAAGGATCTATATTTCCCATTACCTTCATTCGATGTCCAACCTTCTCAACACAGTTTTTAAGGCTAGCTACATTATCTATGCTTACTCCATCCATGCCCATATCCGCTAAGTCTCCCCAAATATCTTCAGTTTGTCCGCAAATATGTATGGATACTCCTCCGCATTTTTTCTTTATAAAGTCACTGAAGGTTTTAATATAAGGATATGCATACTCTCTAAAATGTTTAGGACTTATAACAGTGCAAGATGACATAGGTTCTGCAATAGTAACGCCTACACCTTGCTTAATAGCTTCTTCTGTAAACCTTAAGCAGCTTTCTAACGATATTTTACATAATCTATGCACTGCTTCAGGATTCTTTATCATAAGTCTAGTCATTTCTTTTACTCCTATAAGAAAAAAGGCACTAGTAAAAGGTCCTACAATTAATGTACTAACAGGCACTACTTTTCCGATTTTATCTTTAACTATTTTCATCGCTTCTATTTGAATAGCTAATCTACCATCTTTATAAGGATTAACCACATTTAATTTTCCTATATCCTCTATTTTAGTTATTGCTGGCTCCAAAAGATCCACTGTACCATCTTCAGGATATTTCATCTTTGCTCCCATAGCTTCTGAAAGTATAAATAAATCTGTGAAAATCTTAGCCCCATCTCCACCAAATCTATTATAAGTAGCAATGACTGCATCTGCTAACGCCTTTGAGCTATGATTAAATTCTGAAATTTTACATCCTGATATTCTTGCTATACCATTAGAAAGATTGGGATTACATTGAATTCTATCTACTTCTTCTCCTTTAGATAACGCAATAGCTCTTTCTAAAGCAGTCATTTTATCCTTATGCATTTAAAACTTTCCCCTTCACAAGATTTTTTGCAATTCTAGCAGCTTTAGAAGCCTCTGGAGCATAAGCATCAGCCCCTATTTTATCAGCAAAATTTTGTGATATAGGACCTCCACCTACCATAACAACTACATCTTCTCTTATTCCTTCTTTTTTTAATAAATCTATAACTACCTGCATATTGTCCATAGTAGTAGTCATAAGAGTAGACATTCCAACTAAATTAGCATTGAAATTTTTAGCTTTGTTTACAAATTCTATAGGCGGTACATCTCTACCTAAATCTAATACTTCAAAACCATTGGTTTCTAGCATTATCTTAAAGAGATTTTTACCTATATCATGAGTATCACCTTCCACTACTCCAACTACTGCTCTTAAATTATTATCACTGCTTTCACTTTTCAGATGTGGTCTTAAAATATCAAGACCTACATACATAGCATCAGAGCACATTAAAAGTTCCGGTATGTAATACTCTCCTTCTTCATATAATTTTCCTGCTTCCTGCATTCCCATAGCTAATCCTTCATTTATTGCTGTAAAAGGATCTACTTTATCTTCAACGCATTTTTCCGCTAAATCTTTAGTATCATCCTCCTCCATATCAACTACACTTTGTTTTAAATCAAGTAATAAATCTCCATCATACATAGTTTCTCATCCCTTCTTTATTTTAAAATAATCTCATATGCTAAAGGTTCATCTAGCAACTTATTAGTGTTTTTTATACATCTTCCCCCTAAGGCTTTAATAGAATTTCTCTCATTTAATATACTTATTATTCCTTCTCCATAGGTTAAGTTGTTATCATATTTTATAGGATTAAAATCAATAAAATCATTGTTATATAAGCTTGAAGATGTTAATCCACATACATGAATTAAACTATTATCAATAACTTGCTGAAAGTTTCTAATTATATTACAAGTACTTTTACCACTATAATTTAAATATATATTTTTACCTACAATAGATTCTACTCCACTAGAATCTCCATAGGATATTATATTAGCTCCTCTTTTAACCCCTTCTTTTATATATTCTAAAATTCCCTGCTCTACCTTTTCTATTATTTCTAAAGCCTTATTCTCATCTTTTCTTAATAGTTTATAAAAAATTCTTGGTTCCATTATAGAAGTTATAACTGTAAATGGGCCTTCTACTTTTAATGCTACATATGGATTTTCAGCTTTAAGTTCTTCTATACTGTCTAGCACTTCCTTTACCCTACCTAAACCAAAATTAATTGTCTTTAAATCTTCTATTTCATTTAATGAATTTATAGCATATTCTTTAACTCTTGGAAGGTATTTATGGTCTCCTAAATTTACCTTTGCTCCAAGCGCTTCTGGTAATACAGTCATACAAAAAGGTAAAAAACATATATTATCTTTTTTATAAATTTTAAGTTCTTTTGATAACCTTGTCATAGCCCTCTTCTCACTATACGCCTCCGGGAAACTTATTCCTAAGTGTAAAATTTCCTCCGGTATATGCTCATTATCATCTCCCGAGCATTTAAATTTGTTCAATTCTAACACCTCCCCATCTATTAATTCACAATTCACAGTTCACAATGCACAACTAAGATTAGTGCACAATGCACAATTCACAATTCACAATTAAGGAGGAAATTATTTTTTTAGAAAAATAATTTCTTTAAATAGATTTTTTTGGCTAGCAATTTTATATTGCTAGTATTTTTGAAAAAGTCACTGCGTAACTTTAAGAAATAATCAATTTTAAATTTCTCAGTGGCGGCTGAGAAATATCCATAACTGTGAACTGTGAATTGTGAATTGGATAAAGTTGTGCATCGTGAATTGTGAATTAAATAAAGTTCATCGACACAGTTAGATAATTGATAATTAATATGTAGCAATATAATTGCTAGTTTGTATTTGCTTTAGATTCTTAAAAAATTTAAAACTTTTTTTCTTTATGAAGGAATTTAAATCTTATAGTGGAATAATACTGTAAAATAATGGTAATATTAATTAATAGAAGTTAATCAATGAAGATCTTTAAGAATTAATAATTAAGTATGAAGAATGAAGAATTATGGTTGAAATTAGTTTTGGCTAAACTAATTTCTTTAAACGGATTTTTTTGGCTAGTGATTATATCGCTAGTTGTTCCGTGGCGAACACTGTTCGCCGCTACAACAAAATCAATTCTAAATTTCTCAGCCACTGCTGAGAAATATCCGCAATTCTCCATTGTCCATTGTCAATTTTCAATTGTTGAAGGGAGTGTTTAATATGAAAGGTAATAAATTTTTAACATTTATAGTCATACTTATGTTTGTGGTAGGAGCAAAGGCATTAAATGCATTTCCAACGGAGGTTAAGATAGTATCACCGCAGGGAGAAAAAAATATAGCATTGCTTACTAAGGGTGATGATGAGGTAGAAAAACTTTTAGTAAATTACGATATATCTTTGCCTAAAGTTTATGAAGGAAAAGAAATTACTTGGTACAATCCTCAGGGAGAAGAAACTATCTATATAGATACTACTTACCTCGGAGAATATAAATATATTGGTAAAGAAAAAGATTCTAATAAAAAAATAACTAAAATCTTTTCAATAGAAGAGGATATAACTTCTATACAGGATATAAGAGTAACTTTAAAGCCAGAAGAAAGTTATGTATTACCTGATAAAGTACAAGCTATTCTTGAAGATGGAGAAGATGTATATAGAGAAGTAGTTTGGTATGATGTCACTGGAAAAGGAACAACTATTGTGGAAACTCATAGAGAAGGAAAGCAAATTTTCTTTGGAAGAGTAAAGGGATATAAAAATCCAATAATGGCTACTGTAGAAGTTCTAAAATTAGTTAATCAATAATATATATGATAAAGGTTAGCATTTAATATAATGAGTTTTTAATTAAAAGTAAACTTTTTAGAAAATTTTAAAATAAAATTGATAAGAATTAAAAACTTTTAATTCTTATAGCCTAAATATTAATGTGAGCCTAATTATTCAAGAATTCATAAAAAGTTAATTGAAGGAATTACAAATTACTTTGTAAATATTACACAATTGTAGAAAAAAGACAAAATTTGTCGTCTAAATTATGGCAAATGTGCCATAATTTTTAGATAAATTGTATGAAATTTAAAAAAATAAAAAACAATAAAAAAAGACAAAAAAAATAAAAAAATATAAAAAAAGTTGAAAGGAAAAAGAAGAAAAAAAGAGAATATCTTATCCGTAATAGTAAATAAATGCACAAGCTATCTCTTTGTAGATAGTAACTATCCAATAATGGATAGAAAATATCCTAGCATGATAAAATGCCTAAATATAAAAATACTGCAATATTTTTATATTAAAGGTAGTGCAAGTTTGCGGATAAAATATTCCCATAGAAAAATAAAAAGATGAAAATTTTAATAAAGATTAAATCTTCATTAAAAAATAATTACTTGGTAACTTTTATTATACTATAAACGTATACTCTATGGAAAGAAAAAATCCATAAAACTTGTTAATATCATGGGGGATTTTAATTAGTTTAAAATTAACTTTGTTAAAAATTGACTTTGTTAATTATTAATATGTAAATTATACATTTAAAGCTCTAATGCAGCTGAAGCACCTCAGTATAATTATGGAACATACCCTTAATACATTAGAAGATATGGTAAGGATCGCAGACGAGATGAATTTAAATATCTTGTAGTGAATGTACTAAAGAAGGAAATGTTCTATAAAATGCTGAGAGAAGCGTAAGCTAGCATTAGACAGAATTAATTTACTAAAAAGAAAAGGGGAGTAAAAAGATGAAAAAAAGTTCAAGAGTTATTTCAACACTATTACTTGGTGCTACTCTTACAACATTGAGCGCTAACGTGTTCGCTGTTGAATCAAAAGAGACTATCGAGAAAAAATTATTAGCTGGAAACAACAGATACGAAACAGCTGTAAAAGTAAGTGAAAAATGGGAAAAGGCTGACAACGTAGTTTTAGTTAACGCTTTAGCTATGGCTGACGCATTAGCAGCTACACCACTTGCAAAATTAAAAGATGCTCCAATTCTTTTAACAGATGCTGGAGAATTAACAAAAGCTACTAAAGAAAGAATTGAAAAATTAGGAGCTAAAAACGTAATCGTAGTAGGTGGAGAAGGCGTAATTTCTAAAGCAGTTGTTGCTGAATTAGAAAAAGCTGGATTAAAAACAGAAAGAATATCTGGTGTTGACAGATTTGAAACATCAGCAAAAGTAGCAGAAAAATTAGATGCTAAAAAAGTTGCTGTTGTTAACGGATTAAACGGAAGATTAGCAGACGCATTATCAGTTGCTGCACCAGCTGCTGAAAACAACATGGCTATCTTACTTACAAATGGTAAAGATTTAGGAGCTGTTAAAGATGCTGCTAAAGATAAAGAAGCTGTAGTTGTTGGAGGAAGCGCAGTTCTTGCTGACTCAATCAAAGATGATTTAAAAGCAGAAAGACTTGGCGGAGCTACTAGAAATGAAACTAACGCTGAAGTAATGAAAAAATTCTACGGCGATAAACAAGTTAAAACAGTATATGTTGCTAAAGATGGCGCAGCTCAAGAAAACCAATTAGTTGACGCATTAGCAGCAGGCCCAGTTGCTGGTAAAGAAGGAGCTCCAATAGTATTAGCTGGAAGCAAATTAGCAGACGGACAAAAGAAATTCTTAGAAGGACAAGGCGAAGTTGCTACAGTTTATGAAGTTGGTGGCGGAATCAACACTAGCACTGTTAAAGACTTAATGACAGCTCTAGGCGTTAAAGATGTAGTTGACAAAGCTGAAGTTTCTTCAGTAAAAGCAACTAACTTAAAAGAAGTAGTAGTTACATTTGGAATGAAAGTTGATTTAGATTCAGCTGAAGATGCAACTAACTATTCAATAAATAAAGATGTTAAAATAGAAGATGCAGTTTTACAAGAAGATGGAAGAACTGTAGTGTTAAAAATAAAAGAAAATGATAATGAAAAAGTATTATCAAATCAAGAAAAATATAAATTAACTGTAGATACAGTATTAGCTGGAGATAAAGAAATAACTGCTAAAGATTTCGAGTTTACTCCAATGGATAATGAATATCCAGAAGTTAAAGAAGTTAAATCTTTAGGAACTAAAGCAATTAAAATTGTATTTAGTGAACCAGTTAAGAAAATAACTTCTAGTAATATTAAACTAGATGGAAAAACTTATTATGGTCAAATTGACAACAATGGTAGAGAAGTAATATTAAAACAATTCAGCTCAGATAAACTATCATTAGGAGATCATAAATTAGAAATTGAAGGCGTAGAAGATTATGCTGGATTTAAAGCAATAGCTTCTGAGCATAAATTTACAGTTGTTGAAGATACAACACCTCCAACAGTAGTAAAAACTGAAGCAACATTAGAAAAAGTAATAGTAACTTTTAGTGAAGATGTTGATCCAGATTCAGTAAGCGACTCAAGCTTATATTACAAAAAAGATGACAAAAAAATAAGAGCTAATAGATATAGAAAAGTAGATGGAAAAACTTATGCATTCTATTTCGAGGGAGAAGAAAAGAGACTTCCTGGATATGAAATGACAATGTACATTGAAGATGTTAAGGATTATAGCGATAATGTAATAAAAGAAAAAGAAATAAAAGTTAAACCAGAAGTTGATCAAACTAGACCAGTAGTTAGAAATGTTAGTGTTGATGAAACTGGTAAAATTATAACTGTAAAATTTAGCAAAAACATCCATGAAGATTCATTAAAAGATAAACACTTTGTTATAAAAGACAAAGATGGAAAAGTTAGAGGCATAAACAAAATTGAGCCTGGAACTGACGATAATATAGTAGTTCTTACTCTAATAGACAAACTTCCAGCAGGAAAGAACACTATTAAAATTGATGGAGTTAAAGACGCAACTTATTTACAAAATGTTATGTTACCTTATGAAAAAGAAATAGACACTAAAAATACAACTAAACCAACATGCACAGGAATTGCTACAAGCGAGAAGAAGAGAACTATAATTTTAACATTTGATAAGAGAATGGATGCTTCTACATTAGAGAAAGCAAGCAATTACCTAATAAGATTCAACAATGAAACACGTGGATTACCAAGTGATACAGAAATTGATGTAATTGAAAATGGAAAAGCTGTAAGAATAATTTTACCAGAGAAAATTAGTGGAGATAAGGTTATATTTGGTGGCAATTTAAATTTAATTGAATTCTTTGGATTAAAAGATATCGATGGTAATGAACTTGCAAAATATAAAGATGACATGGAAATTAAAAGTGATGAAAATTCTAAAGCTAAATTAGATATTTATAAAGAATCTTTATCAGAAACTGCTGAAGGTGAAGCTAAAGACAGAAATACTATAAAGATTAAATTTGAGCAATCTATTGGTAAAATTTCTAAGGAAGCTTTCAAATTAGAGAAAAAAGTTGTAACAGAGAATGGAACAAGCTGGAATGATATAGAAATTAAAAAAGTTACTTTTGAAGGTTCATATGTAACTATAACTACTGATGAAAAATTACCAACATCTGTTGAAGACTTTAGATTGTCAATAGACAAAGGCGAGATGATAGAATCAGCTGCTGGATTAACAGGAGTATCACCAGAGTCATTAAATAGATATGTAGAATTACATGATAGTATAGCACCAGAAGTAAAAGCTGATATAAAAGCATACACAGTTGAAGGCAATAAAATATTAGTGCCATTTACTGAAGAATTAGAGAGTAACCCATATATAGTAGGACTATACGTTGAAGACTTTAAGGTTACTAAAATAGATGGAACACAAAAAGTTTTAACTCCAGGTTCTGATTTTACTACTTCATTAACAAACGGTAATAAGACTGTACAAATAGAAATTAAAGTAGCTGGAGAATTTAATTATAAAGTTGAATTAGCTGGTAATGGAACAGAAGCTAAACGTATCCAAGATAAAGCTGGAAATGTTGCGGCATTAAAAGACACACTTCCAACTACTACAAAAGTAACTGGTAAAACAGATGCAGATAAAAAAGTAGAAGAAGCAGTAGCAGCAATAAATGCTGGAACTGCAACAGTTGAAGATTACACAGCAGCAGGAATAGCTGGAGTAACAGATGCTAATCTTACAGCAGTTAAAGCTAAAGTAGAAGCAGCTAAAACAACTAAAGGATCAGAATTAACAAAAACAGAAATTAAAGCTGAAGTAGACGCTGTACTTGTAGAAACAGCTCAAGAAGAGTTAGCTGATAAGATTGAAGAAGCAAAAGCAGCTAAAGTAGATGTTAAAACAAGTGCAAATGGTGACGATGTGCAAAAATCTGAAAAATGGGTAACAGCAGGAGTTGCTAAAACATTTGATGATGCGATAGATGCAGCAGAAGATAAGAAAACATCAGAAGTATTGAAAGATTTACAAGATGCAAAAGATACTTTAATTGAAGCAATAAAAGAATATAATGCTGCTAAAAAAGATGGAAAACTAGAATAATAAGTAATAATTGCTTTACGCTATAAAAGTGTTAGGTGATAGAATAAGGGGAGCTGACCTGAGGGGGAGCTCCCTTTTGTATGCGTAGACAGCATTGGTATAATTTAAAAATTGAAACTATCTGATGTATATGTGAAGATATATGGATTGAAAGAGTATGTTTCTAAACTTAAGAGGTTAATAAATGTATCACTAAAAGATGCATTTCTATGTTATGACTTATTTAGTGATGCATAATTGAAATATAAGAAGCCAACTAAGGGAATACTACTACATTATATAGACATAGTATTAGAAGGATTTAAAAATGGTAGCTTTTGAATTTTAAATGATTTAACAAAAATAAATTGAAAATCTTTACTAAATGATGTAAAATACTTATACAACTTAATCAATGGAGAATTGATGATTGACAATGGACAATTAATGTGGAAATTATTTTTAGTCAAAATAATTTCTTTAAATAAATTTTTTTAACTAGCAATAGAATTGCTAGTTTTTTTTATTCCACCTCTGGGGAACTTAATCAATGGAGAATTGAGAATGTAAAATTGACAATTATGGTTGAAATTAATTTTGTAAATTAATTTCTTTAGATAGATTTTTAATAAAACAATTTAAGACTTCTCCATAAAGGGGAAGTGTCAATAATTATCCATTGTCAATAGTCAATTCTCAATTGCCGAAGGGGTGGAAGGATAACGCTGAGAAATATCCACAATTATTGATTTTTAATCGTGAAGTAAATAAAGTTTTTTATTATGAATTGTGGATTAAATTAAGTACATATTAACTTCTAAATGAAGTTTAAATTAAATAAATTTTTACATAAAGAGGTGGCTTGTGAGACATAAAATTGATTTAGTTGGATTTGAAGGCAGAAAAGTTGAAGTTGAGAAGAGTGGGTTTAAACCTCCACGCTTACTTATTGATGATATTCAAGTGGAGAAGATAGGAAAGCGTGAAATGATTCTTACTAGAATTTAAGGCATCTTCAAAAAATAATAATCCAGTATATTAGCCTATTTTTCATCATGCTGCGTCGTCAGAACCTGCACATAGACCCACTATGAGCAGAACCTAACTCCTTACCTGATAAAAAATATACTAAATATCTTTGGCTTATTATTTTCTTTCACATGCCTAATGGTGAAAACCGTGTAGCTTCTTGGACTAATAAAACTTTTAGCATGGATCCAATTCCTAAACTTAAAGTTGGTGATGAGGTAATTCAAGTAGCAGAACCATTAAAATAGTATACTAAAGTTTGGTGTTTATTACCTTTATTTTTACTTTACTACGGTGCCATAGGGGGAGCTTAATCAATGGAGAGCTTATAGGAATTAAGAATGAAGTATGAAGGATGAAGAATTANNGGTTGAAATTAGTTTTGATCAAACCAATTTCTTTAATAGATCTATTATAGCGGCGAACAGTGTTCGCCAGTTTTTTTGAACATGTTTTATAATTTAATATTGATACAATAACATGTGGCGAACACTGCTCGCTGCTACAGTTATATGATTGATAATTAATATAAAAATTAATTTTATAAAATAATTTCCTCAATAAATTTAGCTAGCAATATAATTACTACCTTTTTATAAGAAGTTACTATGTAACTTCAAAAGAAACAAATAAAAAACTTCTCCCATAAAGGAGAAGTTTCCATAAATTCTTCATTCTTCATTTTTAATTCTTAATTAACAACGTACAGCGTTGTTATTAGATTATTTCTTCTCCACATATGAATCAAATATATCTGCACTTAACTGTATAGCTTCATCTAGAGATTCATTATGATCTCCGGCTATAGGTATTAGCTTGTATGGTGCATTAAATTTTTTGGCTTGTTTTTCAAATTCTTCTGATAAGTACATTATTCCTATATCATCCTTACCTACGAAGGAATAAACAGGTGTCTTTATACTATTTGCGTATTCATGAGATGAACGTATATGTATTTCATCTTTATTATATTCAAATGGTATACGTTCTTTTCTTTGTTCAAAATAAATTTCTGTACCGTATGATGCACCGTTAGTAGCAATAGCACTATATGGTGAATCTGTTAATGATGCTAAAACTCCTAGAGAACCTCCTGCACTGTGTCCCATTAAGAATACATTATTCTCATCAACATAAGGAAGACTAGCTAAATATTTTCCAGCAGCAATGCAATCTTTTACTTCACCGTAAAAATATTCAAAATTACCTGGGTTTCCATTTTCACCACGAACCATAGGTGTCATAACTACATAACCTCTATCAATATAGTCTTCTGCAACATACCAATCACCTTCATCAAAGGAAAAACCACCATGCATGAGAACTACAGCAGGATATTTATAACCATCCTTTGGGTCATTTAAAACCCATGCCTTAAGTTTTAATCCATCAGATTCATATTCAATTTCTGAAGCATATGGTGGAGGTGTTGAATTCTCATATTCATCAATTGAAGGAGCTTCTTTCACGAAAGATGATTTGAAAGTTTGTATATCCTTCTCATAAGATCCAGAGAAGATATCATTCTTAGAAGTGTTATTGCTATTAGAGCAACCTACTAAAAGCAATGAACACAATAAAATACTGGCAAAAATATTATATACTTTTTTACTCATAAATTCTCCTTTGTTTTTAGCCATCTGAAAAATAATGAATTCAAGATGACTTACTTAAAATTATTAATTATTTTTGTTTTTTCGCATTCTTTTTTGAAGATATAACAATGTAAATTATACCTAAAAGAGCAAGTCCTACAGAACCATATTTAATAACTTCATACATAACATTTTCCCTCCCATACCTAGATAATTACAATTTGTATAAAATACAATAATTCATAAAATATACCAGTTAATTATATCACAATAATACCAAAATTTACAACAAAATAAGACAAAATTCACCTATAATTACCACCCCTGGGGAACAGTAGTGAAGCCCTTTAGGGTTCCCCTGGGGTGCAGTATGATTCGGAGCAAAAGTTAGTGAGATTATACTAAATTTATGGAGATATGCAATGTTACTAAAATATTTTTTAATGTTGCAGATACAGTGCCATACTATACTGCACCCCAGGGGTCTATATAGAAAGCAGTTACAAATTTAAATTCTGCAAATACTTTAATTTCGTTTAAATCTATAATTTTGTTATAGACCCCAGGGGTGGAAGTTAATGTTTAATTATATTTTTGCATAATCAATATGAACTTGGATATAATTTCTGATAAATAGTGAAAGAGGTGAAAGCATGGCAACTAGACCTAGAGTTTATTCTCCAAATTCATATTATCATGTAACTCTTAGGGGAAATAGAAAAGAAATTATATTTAGAGAAGATATGGATTATTGGATCTTATTGAAAGTAATAATGAATACAATTAAGCATTATAAAAATCAATTTTATATTAATTGTTTTTGCTTTATGACAAACCATATACATCTTTTGCTATATATCAAAGAAGAAAATATAAGTTTAATTATGAATAGAATCAATAGTATGTATACTAGGTATTTCAATAAAAAATATAATTTAAATGGTCATTTATTTGAAGGAAGATTTAATTCGGAAATTATATCAAATGATAGCTATTTATTAGAAGTAAGTAGATATATACATTTAAATCCTGTAAGAGCTAATATAGTTTCACGACCAGAAGATTATAATTTTAGTAGCTATAAAATGTATATTGGATATGATAAAGAAAGATTTATAAAAACAGAAGATATCTTGGGGTATTTTATTAATACAAAATGTAAAAGAGAGTTTTATAAAGATTTTGTAGAATCTTCTATATTACCACCCCAGGGGTCTATATAGAAAGCAGTTACAAATTTAAATTCTGCAAATATTTTAATTTTGTTTAAACCTATAATTTTGTTATAGACCCCNNATTATTAATTCTTAATTAATAACAGACAAACTACTCCATAAACACCTATTTATCAACATATGGACAAGTTTATTGTCGTAATTTTTCTATATGTTTCTATTGAAAAATGTAATAAAAAGTAATATAATATAGTTATAGGAAATAAGTGCAAGTCAACTTATCATTTAAATTAAGCTTTACCTTATTGTAATTAAAATAAATTATATAGTAACTTAAAAATTATATTAAGATACTATTCTACAATCTAATTTATAAGCAAGTATTAATGCTTCCTTAAATGTTTTAATTTATAATTATAGATATTTCTCATTATTGATTGAGAAATATCTATAATTCTTTCTATTGTTTTTCCATAAAAAGATTTTAAAATTGCATTTTTAAATTAAGTTTTAAAAGGGGGAAAATAGAATATGTATAATGATTTAAATGAGCTAGTGGTGCGTGCAAAAGATGGTGATAAGGTAGCTACAGAATCCATAGTGGACAGGTTTAGAAACTATATAAAATATTTTAGTAGAAGAATTTATGTAGCTGGGTATGAAGTAGGAGACTTAGAACAAGTTGGTTTTCACAGTTTATTAAAAGCAATAAGAGCTTGTGACTTAAACAAATACTCTTTTACACCTTATGCAATTGCTTCAATTAAAAATAATTATTATGCACTTATAAGAAATAAAGTAAAAGAAAGGTACAGCCTTAGCTTAGAAGAAGATCACAATGGATTAAAAATAATAGATGTATTAAATTCTAGTGAGAACATAGAAGAAGATTATATACTTAAAGAAACCATACAACAACTTAAGAAAGCGATAGATAACCTATCCCCCATAGAAAAAGAAATATTAGAAAGCATATTCTTTGAGGAAAAAACTATAAAGCAATATGCTCAGGAAAAGAATTTAAAATATCATAATGTGATATATAAAAAGAAGTCAATTATAAGTAGATTAGGAAATGAAGAACATATAGGAATTAA
>NZ_DKLM01000083.1 GCF_002455975.1 Clostridium sp. UBA6640 | reverse complement strand
AATTTAGGATGAAATTCACTAAAGGTGAATTTCTTAAAATAAAATTTACTTTAATAAAACTCCAAAGGCTTTGGCGGTGGAGTTTTAACCATAATTCTTCATCCTTCATTCTTAATTTTTTATTCGTAGAAAAGAATTTTTGTCATGGAAATTAAAATCATGCATAAGTTAAATCTTCATTAAGGAACCCTATAATATAAGCCCTATAAAATAGAACTAAAAATCTATTCTATAGGGTTTTTAGATGAAAACAAGATAAGTTATATTTTAAATATTTTTATGTATGTATACTAATAAAATATAAAGAATTTAGGGATACTTATATTGATAGTTTAATTAGGATTGTCAAAGTACAAATGTAAATCAGTAACTTTGTCGATTTCAAAAGTTAATTCGTCTATGGTTTTAGGGTTATCATCCTTAAGCCATCTAATCACAATTGAAATGAAGGCACCAGAAAAAAATTCTGATAAAAAGTCTGAACTAACAATAAATTTATTTCCGTTTTTTTCGCAAGCATCTAACATCAATAAATACTGTGGTACAGTGAGGTCGTGTAATGTACCTAGCATTAATCTAGTATCATGTGATGAAAGGAGACCTTTGAAAAAATTTCTATTTTTATTGATATAAGATAGGATTACATGTATAGCCTCGCCTTTACTAAAGTCGGAAATTAACTGCTCTGAAGCTATTATTTCTTTTTTCATGTAATATATGGTAAAGCATAAAAGATGATATTTATCTTCAAAATGATTATAAAAAGTTGCTCTACTTACCATGGCTTTATTGCAAAGATCATTTACAGTAATCTTATCTAATTCTTTTTCTTCTACTAAGGTAATTAGTGCTTCATGTAATCTAAGGTGGGATTTGGTTATTTTTACATTGTTAAGTTTATCAAAATAATTGTACATTTTTCACCTTCTTGTAAAATTTTTTACAGATTTAAAATTCTGTATATTGAACAGAATAATTAATTATAATACTATTAAAAATATCAAAAATGCTAAATTTATTTAATAGTTATATATAGTATATTAAAATCTAGATTTTTTATCAATAAAACTATTTTTACCGACAGAAAACTATTTCTGAGCCGCAAAAGAAAGGAGCGTTTCCGATGAATTACACAAAAGATTTAGATAAAATCTATGAAAATCTTAATACTAATCCGAAAAGAGGATTAGATGATAATCAAGTAGAAATTGCTAAAGAAGAATATGGATATAATAAATTTACAGAAAAAAAACCTATAAGATTTATAACAAGAGTTATTTTGCATCTAAAGGATTTTATGATAATAATGCTAATTTTTGCATCAGCACTGTCCTTTTTCTTAGCTTCAAAGGGTGATGGTAGCTATGTAGAAGGCGCTTTAATTCTAATAATAGTATTAATCAACGCTTTATTAGGTGCTGTACAAGAAAAAAATGCTGAAGCAGCGCTTGATTCCTTAAAGGATATAAATGCGCACTATTCCAAAGTTATTAGAAATGGTAATATAATTGAAATAAAATCAGTACTTATAGTTCCAGGTGATATTGTTGTCCTTGAATCTGGTGATTCCATATCAGCTGATGGACGAATTATTGAAAGTACTAACTTAAAAGTTGAAGAATCACCTTTAACTGGAGAAAGTATACCAGTAGAAAAAAGTGCTACTGCTATAGTAAAAGAAAATGCTCCTATTGGAGATAGATTTAATATGGTCTATTCAGGTTGCGTTGTTACCTATGGAAGAGGTAAAGTTGTTGTTACTGAAACAGGTATGGATACTGAAATGGGTAAAGTAGCATCTCTTTTAAATAATGAAAAAACTAAAAGAACTCCCTTACAAGAAAAATTTTTGCGTTTAGGTAAAACCATTACTATTGGCGCAATTATCGCCTGTACCATTTTGTTTTTCATTGGGATATATCACGGAGAGAGTCCGTCAGAAATGTTTATTTCTGCTATTTCATTAGCTGTAGCAGCTATACCAGAGTCGCTAACAGGTGTTGTAACAGTATCTTTGGCCCTTGGTGTAACTAAAATGGTAGAAAAACATGCTATTATACGTAGAT
Organism: Clostridium sp. UBA6640; assembly: GCF_002455975.1. Classification (GTDB taxonomy): domain Bacteria; phylum Bacillota; class Clostridia; order Clostridiales; family Clostridiaceae; genus Clostridium_J. Next base: position 143,692 of record NZ_DKLM01000083.1, on the reverse strand, counting down.
TGCCTGCAGTTGAGACTTTGGGAAGTGCGTCAATAATTTGCTCTGATAAAACAGGGACATTAACTCAAAATAAAATGACAGTAAAAAGTGTATGGCATCATGGAAATGAAATTGTAGACACAACAAACTCTATAACTGAAGAAGCTTTAGATGTATTAAAGCTTGGCACATTATGCTGTAATGGAAAAGTAGATATAGTAAATGGAGCAGAAAAGCACATTGGTGATCCTACAGAAACTGCTATAATTGCAGCTTTTCAAAAAAATGGATTATCTAAGGATGAATTAGATAATGAAATCCCAAGAATTCATGAGCTTCCTTTTGATTCTGAAAGAAAGTTAATGACAACAGTTCACGATATTCGAAATAGTAATCTGAGTGATAAAGGCAATTATTGCGTAATAGTTAAAGGTGCCTTCGATGTACTAATTCCAAAATGTATAGAAGGAGATTTTGAGCATGCTAAAACTGCAAATGATAAATTTGCCAAATCTGCATTAAGAGTAATTGCAATAGCTTACAAATTTTATACTGAGTTGCCAGAGGAATTAACTAATGAGGTTTTAGAAAATAACTTATCCTTATTAGGTCTCATTGGAATGATTGATCCACCTAGAGAAGAGGCGAAATCTTCTGTAGAAAAAGCTAAAGAGGCTGGAATAAGAACTATTATGATAACAGGAGACCACATCTTAACTGCAACGGCAATAGCTAAAGAACTTGGAATATTAGAGAATAATGATGAAGCAATAACTGGTGAAATGTTAAACACTCTAAGTGATGACGAATTTTCAAAAAAAATTAGAAAATATTCAGTTTATGCTAGGGTAAGTCCTGAGGATAAAATAAGAATTGTAAAGGCATGGCAAAGTCACGGTGAAGTTGTTGTAATGACCGGTGACGGTGTTAATGATTCACCAGCATTAAAAGCTGCTGATATAGGTTGTGCAATGGGCATAACAGGTACAGATGTAGCTAAAGATGCTTCAGATATGATTTTAACTGATGATAATTTTTCAACTATAATAGATGCAGTAGAAGAAGGAAGAAGCATTTATGATAATATTAGAAAAACTGTAGAATTCTTTTTAAGCTGTAATGTGGCTGAGGTTATTATAGTATTCCTTTCATTCTTAGTGGGATGGGGCTCACCTATTTTAGCCATACAATTATTATTAATAAATGTAGTGGCTGATGCACTTCCTGCATTTGGTTTGAGCAAAGAAAAAGCTGATAATGATATAATGGCTAGAAAGCCTATAGACAGAAATAAAAGCATACTAGCAGATAAAGTTGGAATTAAAATAATTCTGCAGGCTATAATGTTTGCTATATTAACCCTATATGCCTATTACATTGGAGACTTTGTAAAAATTTCAGATACAATATTGCCATCAAAAGAGGTTGGTATTACAATGTGCTTCTTAGTTATGGCTTTCTCATCAATAGTTCATGTATTCAACTGTAGAAGTAAATACTCACTATTTAAAATTAAATTTAGCTCTAATATGGCAGTTTTAAAAGGAGTTGCAGGATCTATGGTAATTATGTTCATGATTTGCTTCATACCACCACTAGCAAATTTATTTAGCGTAGTTCCTTTATCTTGGAATCATTGGATACTTGTAACAGTATTATCTATAGCTCCTTTAATAATAGTTGAAATAGCAAAATATTTTGTGCATAGAGGTAAAGTATATAAAGAGTAAAGTGCTACAAATTAATGAGAATAGCTTTAACTTTTAATAACAGTATAAAATAGTATTCTACTACCTCTGGGGAACAGTAGTGAAGCCCTGGAAGGGTTCCCCTGAGGTACAGTATAGTTCGCAGCAATACCTATTTACTTAACTAAAATAATAGAATAATTAATACAATTAAAGTATTAGAATAAACTAAATATAAATAAAAAAAGACAATGAAGAAAGCTTTTATAGCTAAATAACTTCATGGTCTTTTTTATTTTATAAAGTAGATAAATGATAAGTTAAATTAAAAAAATGTTGATAATTTATATGTTTTTTCAAAAAGTAAAAAATATGTTGGAATATTTGGGGGAATTAGGAAGGTATATTTACAATTTTGTAGAATACAAAGCTAAGTGTGTTATTAAAAAATATAATAATACAGGCTAGAAGTAAAACTTTAGTATTGCAGTTCTATAGATATATAGAAAATTTATAATATAGTTTATTGTGTGCAGTTGATAATATCTATATTGGGAAGCTGGGATGATTAGAGAAAATATAAATGCTGAATAAAGTTTAGAATATGATACAGTAAACTTTACTATAAGTAACAATATTTTTTATCAAGATTGCTGTAAGACTAAAATTTAGCTTTATGCAAAAATAATCTGTATACTTTACTATGCTTAGTAAAGTGAATAATTTAAAAATACCAAGCAATTTAACAATTATTTTTTAAAATTTAGAAAAATAATTGAAATTAAATCTATTATTAAAACTTTAAAAATAAAAAAGGAGATGATTATCTTTGTCTAGAATGAGCCATGCTAGGTATCGAAATCTTGAAGAACCTGTGAGTGCCATTGAAATTGATGAGAATTATGATTCATACACTGATGAAGATCGAAGGCATTTTAAATGTATATTTTGTAATTCGCGAGTTCAATTCTCAAGAGGTAAGTCACATGATGATCCACATTTCAAAAACTGGCCAAATACAAATCATAAAAACGATTGCTGTGTTCCTAATGCGGAAAAGCAAAAGAATACTTTTAAAGGTGATATTGATCTAGAAGTACTTGTTTCTACAATACTACCAAGGTCAATGAGACTAAATCATCCACAGACTTCTCCTTCTGTTTCAAGAGACAAGAGAGCAAAAACATATGGAGGAAAAACGATTCAGAAATTTATTTATCAAATTAAGAATCTCTTAGATTCTAAGAATAAATTTAACATTAAACCTGAATATGAAGATTTGAAATTATTAGTTGAAGATGGAACACAAATTAGTATAAAAGATATAATTAAAACTCAAGATGAGATAATTGATATAATAGATCAAAATGGTGGTAATGAAGCTATATGTATCATTAAAGGTACCATTAGTAAACTTATAGAGAAAGATGGTAATTATATAATACCTATGACCAAGGGGAAAAATCCAGAGTATAAAAATTCTAAGAATTTTAATTTATTTATAAATTATAAGTATGTTGAAAAAAATGCTAACTCATTAGATAAAATAAAGAATTCACTTATAATATGTTATGGTATCGCTGAAAAAACTCAATATGGTTACCAAATGGAGCTATACTCGATAAAAAATCAAGTAGAAGTACTTATGCATTTCTAAAGAAATTAAAAGTCGACATTTCGAGAAGAAGATTTTAAATAATGAAGTAAAATATTCTATGGCGGTGTGAAGTAATATTAGAAAAATAATGATATGTTCTATAGATTATTAAAAATGAAATTATATAATCTTTCAAAATGATAAAATATATGAGATATAGTTATTTTAAGAATTAATGGAGGATAAAAATGAGCCAAATACACTTTGAAAAACTTACTCCAGTTAAAGATGCAGAACTTAAAATATACAGCGATGCGTTGGACTTTGTATTTCAAAATAATGATATTAGAAATATTGCTATTTCCGGTGCTTATAGTGCTGGAAAAAGTAGCATTATTGAGTCATATAAAGAAAAGCATAAAGAACTAGATTTTGTACATATTTCACTTGCCAATTTTGAAACCGCTGAACAACAAAACTCTAAAATTGAGAATAATAGTAAAGATCCAAATTATGATGATGCGGAGGCCAAAGAAAATAGTAATACTTCTTTTGTTAAAGAATCAATATTAGAGGGAAAAATACTAAACCAACTGCTGCACCAAATTGATGTATCGAAAATACCTCAAACAAATTTTAGAGTTAAACAAAAAATATCAGATAAGAACATTTTTAAGATAACTATAATAACAATGATTTTTTTGCTTTGTTCTTTTCATATTTGTTTCTATTCTGAATGGGGCAACTTGGCAAATAGTCTATCGCAAATTAAGTTTTTAAAATTTCTTAAACTAACAACAAAAAGTATCAGCTTGTTATTTAGTGGATTAATTGTTATTGCAATAGTTAGTGCATCGCTTTATAGTTTAATAAAAACACAGAAAAATAAAAGTTTATTTAAGCGTTTTTCTGTCCAAGGAAATGAAATAGAGATATTTGAAAAAAATGATGAATCATATTTTGATAAATATCTAAATGAAGTACTATATCTTTTTGATAATGCAGATGCTGATGTTATTGTATTTGAAGATATGGATAGATATAATGTAAATCAAATTTTTCAACGCTTGCGTGAAGTAAATACACTTATTAATTCAAAACGTGCAAAAGAAAATAAAAAGCCATTACGTTTTTTCTATTTGCTTAGAGATGATATTTTTATATCTAAAGATCGTACTAAATTCTTTGATTTTATTATGCCAATTGTACCTGTAATAGATAGTTCTAACTCTTATGATCAATTTATTTCGCATTTAAAAAAAGGAGAAGTTTTTGGAAAATTTGATGAGCATTTTTTACAGGGCATTTCCCTTTATGTTGATGATATGAGAATTCTAAAAAATATATATAATGAATTTATGATATATTACAATAGAATTGGAACAACTGAGCAAGATTACAACAAACTTCTTGCAATGGTTGTTTACAAGAATATATTTCCACGTGATTTTAGTGAAACTCAGTTAAATAAGGGATTCGTTTCTACACTATTTAATAGTAAAGATGAAATCATTGAAGATGAGATTGACAAAATTAATGAACAAATTAAGCAAATAAGGCAAAAAGTTGAATTATGTGATAAGGAATATTTACATAACATTGATGAGCTAAACAGTACTTACAAAAGAACTAATTATTATGGTGATTCTTATATTGATACTAGCAATAATGAGTATATTGATAGAAAAGAAAGAATTGAGCTAATTCAAAATAAGCAAATAGATTCTTTAAAAAGTGAAATTCCAGAGTTGGAAACTCAAAAATTAGCTTTAAAAAATCGAAGGGTAAGAAACATAGTTACTAGAGAAAATATAGATATCATATTTAATATAAACTATAAGAATTTTCTTAATGAAGAAAATAACTTCAAAGAGATTAAATCAAGTCACTATTTTGATTTAATTAAGTATTTGATACGAAATGGATATATTGATGAAACTTATGAAGATTATATGACCTACTTTTACCCTAATAGTCTAACAACAAATGATAAAATGTTTTTGCGTAGTGTTACTGATAAGAAAGCAAAAGATTGGTCTTATAAGATTGATAATCCTAAGTTAGTACTTTCGATGCTGAGGGAAGTAGACTTTGACGAAATTGAAAGTTTAAATTTCACTNNTTTCACTTTATTTAATTACATTTTAGACACTTCAAATGATAACAAACAGTATTTAATCAGATTTATCGAGCAATTAAAAAATATAAAACACTTTATATTTATGGAAGGATATTTTAATATTGCGAAAGATCCGATTTTATACGTTAAAACAATAAATCATTATTGGCCGTTATTTTTAACTGATATTGCTGAACGCTCAGAGTTCTCTTATGAACAGAAAAAAGAATATACTGCATTGACACTGTATTATTGCAATAGCGAGGATATAGATTTAGTGAATACTAATAATTTTTTATCTGAAATTATATCTTCAGATCCTCATTTTTTAGATGTTGAGAATCCTAAAGTAGAAAAACTTATAGATGAGTTTCTACGGTTATCCATCAAATTTAAAAGCTTAGATTATGAAAAATCGCATAAGGATTTATTTAATGCTATTTATCAAAATAAATTATATGAATTTACATTTGAAAATATTTCTATGATGTTAAAACAAATTTATAATGTACAAAGTGAAAATGACATTCGGAATAAAAACTACTCACTTGTAATAGCAGATAAAACATCAAAACTTTTTGAATACGTGAATGAGAATATTGGCCAATACATGGCAATTATAATAGATAATTGTGATGGTATTATAACTGATACTCCGCAAGCAGTGTTGCAAATTATAAATAATATAGATATTGAACTTTCTAAGAAAAAGGATTATGTAGAATATTTACAAACACAGTTAGAATGGCTTGAGACTGTTCATGAAAAAAGTTTATGGGATTTGATTTTACAAAAGAAATTAGTGCAATACTCTGAAGGCAATATTTTACAGTACTATTTCAAAAGTGGTAAGGGATTAAGCGAAGATTTAGTTCGTTTTATTAATAGCGATACTAAAATTCTTAGATTTTCTTTAGAGAATGTTGATGAAAGCTTTGGAGAAAAATCTGCATCGCTATTATTTGATGATGTAATTATTTGTAAAACACTTATTAATGATAAGTATAGAAATATTCTTGCAGAGCTTAAGTATGTGTATACAGAATTCACTATTGAAGAGATACCTGAGGAGAAAGTAAGCATTTTAATAGAATTAGGTGTTATTGAAATGACAGCTGAAAATGTTAGACTTATGCGTAAATCTTATAAATCTCAATTTATATATTTTATAGAGTATAATATTTCTGAATATATAGCAGATGTAATTGAGAATGAACATATTTCTTATAATGAATTGCTTTGTATTTTAGCTCTAAATATAGATGATAATTTTAAAGTTGATTTGATTTCACATACTAATAAATCTATCCAAGTTATATCTAAAAATTATTCAGATGATGTAAAAAAATATATATTACAGCATAATTTTGATGTATCAGAATTATTATCTTTAACAGATAGTTATGAAAATCAAAGTAATACTATTAAAGAAGTTCTAAATGAGTTATGTGAGAAATATCTTGATTATATTATTGGAGAAAATCTTGAGTTATCAATGGAATTATTTGAATTTTTACTTTTAAGAGGAGATATATCGATTGAAAATAAACTTATTCTTTTAACAACTCAGATGAATAAGCTTTCAAAATCAGAATGTGAAAACTATATCAAAATGATTGGTTCCAAAGAACATAATAAGTTGTTTGGTACTGGCAGACCTAAGCTTGAAATCAACGAAATTAATAAACAATTACTTCAAAAATTCAAAAATAAGTGTTGGATTTCAGATTTTTATGAAGGTGGCGAATTTTATAAAGTTAGTCGCAGAAACCTGCAAATACATTAGACATAACTCTGCTTTGATAATGGTATTGATATAATTTAAGTAAGATGATTTGAATTTAAAATTCTACATAAACTATATGCTTCAACTGTCGTAATTTTATCGTCATCATAAGATTTATTTCTTAGTTGCATAATAATTCTCATTATCTATATAATTAAAAGAAAAATAACAAGCATTATAGTAGAACTATTTACGAATATACTCTCATTTAAGAGATTCTCAGCATTAAATAATAAATAAAATATGACTTTAAATAAATTTTATTAAATATATCTATATATGATAAGGGGAAGAAAAAATATAGACAAACATAAAAGTAGCCAACAAAGTTACTATTAAATGACTTATTGGTTGCTCTTCTATTTGTATTAGAGCAATTTTATAGCTCATTAGCAAATTGTCCATATAAAGTGATTAGTGATTTAGTTATATAGTTAATTATAGAATATAAAAAAAAGCTATGAAGTAGAGTTAAGATAACTAAGCTTCATGGCTTTTGTATTTTAGATTTTAAACATTGACAATTTTAACTTTAAATGATATATTCCTATAAATAACTATAATATATTATTATATCATATAATAATATATTTGTCAATAGTTATTTAAAAAATATTTTAAATTTAAAGGAGTGTATTTTATGGAAGTTAACAAAGCAAGCCTTACGGCTATTGTATCAGGATTTGGACGAGCATATCATTGGCTAAATGATGAGCCAAAAATATTTAATGATTATTTAGCTGAAAAAATGATTACACATGAGGAGCTTAAAAATATTTCTAAGAACATGATAGAAGGGATTAAGTTTTTTGATCCTGAAGATGAAGATGTATATAAGAGCGAAGAATCCATGCTTAAATGGATTGTACAAACACAAATATCGTCAACACCTTTAGCAAGAAGTAGATACACAGAGGATATGTTAGAAAATGCTATTAAAATGGGTGTAAAGCAATATGTTATTCTTGGGGCAGGTTTTGATACTTTTGCTTTTAGAAAACCTGAGTTGTTAAAGAAAATAAAAATTTTTGAAATTGATCATCCTGCTACTCAAGAATTAAAATTAAAAAGAATTAAAGATTTAGGCTGGGAGATAAGTCCTTCACTTAAATTTGTGCCCGTAGATTTTTCAAAAGATGATCTTAAAAAAGCATTATTGGACTCAGGATTTGATTCAAATAATCTTAGCTTTTTTAGCTGGTTAGGAGTCACATATTATTTAAGTAGAGAAGAAATAATTAATATGTTTAAAAGTATTTCTAGTATTGCATGTAAAGGCAGCTCATTAGTATTTGATTATCCAGATGAGGATATTTTCAATAGTGAAAGAACCACAAATCGTGTCCAAGCAATGATTAAAATGGCTGAAGCAGCTGGTGAACCTATGAAAACAGCATATTCATATTTAGAGCTAGAAAGTGATTTAGATAAAGCAGGATTATTGATTTATGAGCATCTTACTCCAAGAGATATTGAAGAAAAATATTTTAAAGGACGAGATGATTATTATCATGCTTTTGAAAATATAAACTATGCTTTGACAGTGGTGGATAAAAAGTTCTAACAATTAAATGGGGACGGTTCATAATAATATTTAAAATTAGATAATATTCATAGAGGACCAATTTTAAATGTAATCTATATCTGAAAATAAGTACTTAACTTAATTCAATTCGCAATTATTGATATGTCCAGTTTCCACTAAGAAATTTAGAATTTATTCTGTAGCGGCGAACAGTGTTCGCCATAATCACTAGTAATTTTATATTGCTAGTCAAAAATATGTTTAAAGAAATTAATTTGTTTAGAAATAATTTCTACCTTAATTGTGAACTCTCAATTGATAAAACCCAGGGGTGAAGTATGATATGGTACTATATCTGCGATATTAAAAACAGTACTTCAATTATACTGATTATCTCCGCAATTCTAATTTAAGCTCATTGGCGTTAGTTCCGAACTATATTGCACCCCAGGGGAACCCTTGCGGGCTTCGCGCTGTTCCCCTGAGGTGAATAACTGGCAAAGTGTGAATTATGCTCAATGTTAAGAGAAATATAGTCATCTGAAAATATAATATATTTGATTGTTGTATGAGAATAATACAGTAATACTAATTTATATTTTATGGAATAATTGTTATTATATATGATATAATGTAATTATTTGGAATGTGGTGAAAAATTTTTATGTTAAATGGAGGCATAGGAAGGGGTAGTATTTCAAGAGAATATTATATGCAAACAACAAAATAATCTTAAAATTAAAAGACAATTATGCTAATAAAGGGGGATTAGAGAGGTGGAGAAGGAAAAGTATACTGTGGAGGATATCATAAAAATTCCTTTCAGCTGTGATTTTAGGTACGCTTTAGTTATAATGTTTCAAAAAATTCTGCAAGGATTAGTGCCAACCATGCAGGTAATAGCAACAGCTAAGTTTTTAGATGTGGCTATGGCAATAGTTAATGGAAAAGCTGATTACAATGAAATTTTCTTACCATTAACTTTAGTGATAATATTTATTGCTTATAATTGGATTTCATCACAGCTTATAAAACTAGTTGAGGTAAAGCTAGAGATAAAACTCAGGGAAAAATTTAGAGTTTTTATTACAGAAAAAAGAGCAAAACTAAAATATAAACATATTGAAAATAAAGATACCTGGGATCTAATATCGAGAGTTGCAAAGGACCCAGAAGTACAATGTGCAAATGCATATAAAAGTTTGCTAGATATGGCAGGGCTTATTATCAGAATATTAGGAATACTGCTTGTGCTCATTACTCAAGTTTGGTGGTCAGCTGTAATTATATTAGCAGTATCCATACCACTATTTGCATTGGCATTAAAAAGCGGTAAGGCAAACTATGAGGTAAATAGGGAAGTATCAAAGTATAGAAGAAAATATGAATATCTTAAAGAGGTTATCACTGGAAGAGAAGCTGCTGATGAAAGAGCACTATTTAGTTATACAGATGAAATGAATAAAAAATGGTGGCAGGAATATGAGCGTGGAAGAAAAATTGAGTATAAAACCAACGTAAAATGGTATATAAAGATGAAAATGGGAAGCGTAATTACTGCACTTATATCTATATTAATAGTAATAGTTCTTATAAATCCAGTAAAGCAAGGTCTGCTAACTATAGGAATGTTTATATCTGTTGTTAATGGAGTTTTTTCTTTAGTTCAAATGATGTCTTGGCAGCTTGCATATTATACACAAGAACTAGCTACTAATAAAGAGCGCCTAAATGATTTAACAGATTTTATTAATTTAGAAGAGAGGGAAGGTGCAATTGATAAGCCAGATGAAAGTGGAATAAAATTAAACTCATTGGAGTTTAAAAATGTATCTTTTAAATATCCAGGCACCGATAATTATATTTTGAAAAACATTTCTTTTAATATAGAAGAAGGAAAGCATTATGCTTTTGTTGGAGTTAATGGGTCAGGAAAAACTACTATTACTAAGCTTATTACTGGATTATATGAAGAATTTGAAGGGAAAATTTTAATAAATGGAGTAAATATTAAAGAATATAGTCATAGTAAGTTAAAATCTTTATGTTCTGTAGTATATCAAGATTTTGCAAAATATTTTATAACTTTAAAGGACAATATTGCTTTAGGGCATATCAGAAAGATGGACAATGATCTTAGTAATGAAGATATAAATAAGATAGTAAACATTATAGATTTAGCAGATGTTATAGAGAAACTTCCAAATGGCTTAAATTCTTATTTAGGTAAAATAAAAAGTGATGGATTAGATGTTTCTGGAGGACAATGGCAGCGTATAGGTATGGCAAGGTCCATTATAAGTGATGCACCATTAAGAATATTAGACGAACCTACAGCAGCTCTAGATCCAATAAGCGAAAGTAATATATATGAGAAATTTGAAGAAATAAGCAGAGGCGGAACTACAATTTTCATAAGTCATAGACTTGGGTCAACGAAACTTGCTAATGAGATCTTTGTTATAGAAAATGGGGCTATAGTAGAAAAAGGTTCTCATGATGAGCTTATGGAGATTAACGGCACTTATGCAGACATGTATGAAAGCCAAAGGAGTTGGTATCTATGATAAAGGAAAATGAGAATAGTGATATATCAGTTTTTAAGATAATTAGAAGAATTCTTCCAATAGTTTTAACAGCTTCAACTATATATTTCTTATTGTATAGTTTAATAGGAATTATCCATGGAACTTCTATTGGAGCTATAACCTTTATGACTCAAAAATTTTTTGACTCTGTTACAAAAGGAATATCAATTGGAGGAAATGATTCTAAAATAATATTAATGGCAATTGCTTTAGGGTTAACTGTAGTAGGCTCTCAAGTATTGAATGGAATTCATAATTTTATGGGAGACAATATTAGTAAAAAAATATATGGTCAAATGGGCAAAAAGCTAAATGAAAAATTTGGGAAAATATATCCTGTGGATTTTGAAAATCCCAAATTCTTAGACGATATAAGTAAAGCTGATGAAGGAATGCTCAACAGTATTTACTTAATTTTGTTAGCTTCAACTATTTTTACTTTCTATCTTCCTTATTTTATATTTATGGGAGTATATCTTTACAAGCTAAAGCCTATTTTAATTGTATCTTTAATATTAATATTTGTACCAGTAGCTTTAACTCAATTTATAAGAGTTAAAATTTTTGGAAAGCTTGCAGATGATTCTGCTCCTATAAGAAGGGAATACGAATATTATGAAAGATGCATGGTAGATAGAGAATATTATAAGGAAACCAGGCTTTTAGGAGCTTTTGAGTACTTCAAAAATCGTTATATATCTTCATTAAGACTTTTGAACAGTAAAATATGGAAAGCGGAAAGAAATTCTGTACTTATGGAATTAAGTATGAAGATAATAACTATTTTAGGGTATATGGGAGTTCTTTACTTATTATTTGATGCATTACTTAAAGGGGAAATAACAGTAGGAGCTTTTGGTGCAGTATTTTCATCTATAGGGATGATGTTTAATGTAATGGAAGAAATAATATGCCGTCATATAGGTGAGATGACTAGAAATTTAGGTACTGTAAGAAACTTTGTAAGATTTCTTGAAATTCCTGAAAGAGGCGGAGAAGACATAGAAATTAAAGGAACACCAGATATATCTATTAATATGTGTCTTTTGCTTATCCAGGAGCAAATAAAAAATCTTTATCTGATATATCTTTGCAAGTAAAAGCTGGAGAAACTATTGCTATTGTTGGAGAAAATGGGGCAGGAAAAACTACTTTAGTTAAACTTATGACAGGAATATATTTACCTACAGAAGGTGGTGTGAAAATTGGAGGAATAGATACCTCTAAAATATCACCAAAATTTTTATACAGTGGAATATCAGGAGTGTTTCAAAAATATCAAAGATATAAGATTACTCTTAAGGAGAATATAACCATAAGCTCTATGAAAGAAAGTGAAGATGAGAAACTTAAAGCGGATTTAGAAACGGCAGTATCGAAATCAGATTTAATTATTGATGAGGAAAAGTTCCCTAATGGATATGAAACTATGCTCTCTAGGGAATTTGATGGAGTAGATTTATCTGGTGGACAATGGCAGAGAATATCTATAGCAAGAGGATTTTATCGTGATCATAATATGATAGTTCTCGATGAGCCTACAGCAGCTATAGACCCTGTTGAAGAAACTAAAATATATAAGAAGTTTGCTGAAATGTCAGAAGGAAAAACTTCTATTATTGTTACTCATAGATTAGGTTCAGCAAAAATAGCTAATAGAATAATAGTTATGGATGATGGAAAAATAGCTGAAATAGGAAATCATGAAGAGTTAATGGAGAAAAAGGGTAAATATGCACAAATGTATGAAGCACAAAGTAAATGGTATGATAAAGAGAAAATAGCATTAGGAACATAAATTAAATTTATGGATAAAAAATATAAGGTGTTTTTAAAGGCACCTTATATTTTTTCATTCATTAGCAAAAGTACTTAAGAAATTCTTTGCAGCAGATGAAAGATAACCATTTTTCATCCATATTGCAGCTATTTGAGTAGATAAAGAACTGTTATCAATTTCTTTATATAATAAATTTGAGGAACCTATAAGTTTAAGTGCTGATTTTGGGACAATAGCTATACCAAGACCAGCATTTGCCCACAATAAAGTAGTCCGCGCATCATCATTTTTACAAAAAACTTTAGGCTCAAAGTCTAATTTATGACATTCTTCTAAGATTAATTTCTCAAATCGCCTATATATTATTAAAGGTTTATCTTTTAAATCATCTATATTAATAATTTTATTATTATCCCAATTTAAGTTTTCTACCATGGCAGCAACCATTGGTTCTGAAGATAAATAAACATGGCTTATATCTGAGGTGTTAAAAGGGGTACGAACAATTGCAATTTCAATTATGCCTCTATTTAGTATTTCTAATAATTCATAAGTATTCCCTTCATAAATGTCGAAATTTATAAATGGATATTTATCGTGGAAGGCAGTTAATCTATTAGTTAATAATGAAGCACCAGAAGAAGACACTGTTCCTATAGATAAAGTTCCTTGAACGCCTTTTTTAAAATCCTTTAATTCATCTATAGTTGTTTCTGTTAAATCTAATATTTGTTTTGCACGATTATAAAGCATAAGTCCTGCATCTGTTAATTTAATATTACGACTTCCTCTTTCAACAAGTTTTACTCCCAATTCATTTTCAAGATTTTTTAACTGATAACTTAAAGGGGGCTGGGCAATATTAAGCTTTTTTGCAGCACTAGTTATTTGCCCTTCTTCTGCAATTGTATAAAAGTATTTTAATTGCTTTATATCCATAATATCCACTTCCCATATAAAAATTGTATATAGCCTATATATATTATGTATTTTTAATATATATCCATGCTTGATATAATGATAGGTGAAATATAAAAATAATTCAATATAAATTATATTAGGTATCTTGAAAAGCAATAAGTTTAGTATGTTAGTGTATTTTCTATTATACTAATTACTACAATCTACCTATAATTCATTGTGATCAAAGTCTAGTGAATTATATAATATAAATTTTTTAGATGCTTTATAAGGAGGTCAAAATTTGTTTAAATTATTTAGATTTATTAAACCCTATAAAAAACAAGTTATTTTAGGGCCGATTTTTAAATTATTAGAAGCTATATTCGAAATATCAATACCTACAATTATGATTTTAATTGTAGATAAGGGAATAAAAATTGGAAGTACATCGTATATCCTGAAAATAGGAGGTATAATGTTTCTCATGGCTACATTGGGAGTTATATCTTCTTTTACTTGTCAATATTTTGCGTCTATAGCATCTCAAGGGTTTGGAACGATTTTAAGAGATGAATTATTTAAGAAAATAGGCACATTATCTTATAATGAAATAGATGAATTTGGTACAGCTTCACTAATTAATCGTGTAATAAACGATGTAAATCAGCTTCAATTAGCCTTAGCAATGTTTATTCGTCTTGCTATAAGGGTTCCTTTTTTATGTATTGGTGGAATTATAATGGTAATGTTTTTAGATGTTAAGCTTTCAACAATAATGTATTTATCTATTCCTATATTTGCACTTGTTTTATATATGATAATGAGTAAATCACTTCCATTATATAAAACAGCTCAGAAGAAATTAGATAAAATAGCATTGATATTAAGAGAAAATCTATCCGGAGTAAGAGTTGTAAGGGCATTTTCAAGAATGGAACATGAAAAGGTAAGATTTGGAAGTGCAAATGAAGATCAAACAAATACTTCAATTAAAGTAGGTAAGATTTCAGCGTTAACGAGTCCAATTACAAGTATAATAATGAATTTTTCAACTTTATTTATATTATGGTTTGGAGGAATTAGAGTAAATAATGGTGCTATTACAACAGGAAAGATTATAGCTTATATAAATTATACAACTTTAATTTTATCAGCACTTATTATTGTTGCTAATCTCATCATAATATTTACTAAAGCTGCTGCAAGTGCTTCACGGGTAAATGAAATATTCGATACAAATCCAAGTATAGAATATAATGATGCTTTACTAAGAGATAGAAAGTCAGATGAAAATGTTAGCTTAATAAAATTTGAAAATGTATCTTTTGCATATAAAAATTCAAAGGAATATTCTATAAACAATGCTTCCTTTGAAATAGAATCAGGACAAACAGTTGGAATAATTGGAGGTACTGGTTCTGGTAAAACAACACTTATAAATTTAATTCCAAGACTTTATGATGTTAGCGAAGGAAAAGTTTTAATTAATGGAGCTGACGTTAGGGAATATTCTAAAGAAGAGCTTGGAAATAAAATAGGGGTAGTACCACAGAAGGCAATTTTATTTTCAGGAACAGTTTCGGAAAATATAAGATGGGGAAAAGAAAATGCAAGTATAGAAGAAGTTAAAAAGGCAGCTGAAATTAGCAGGGCTGCAGAATTTATTGAAAAGCTTCCACTAAAATATGAAACAAATATATCTCAAGGAGGAGTTAATCTTTCAGGGGGACAGAAGCAAAGACTTACTATAGCAAGGGCTCTTGTAGGTAACCCAAAAATATTAATTATGGATGATAGTTTAAGTGCACTAGATTATGCTACTGATGCAGCACTTAGAAGTGATCTTAAAAAGAATACAAAAGGTATGACCATTATTATGGTTAGTCAAAGAGTGAGCACAATAAAAGCTGCAGATAAAATAATAGTTTTAGATGATGGATTAGTTTCAGCTGTTGGAACTCATGAAGAATTGAACAGTAATTGCAGTGTATATAAAGAGATATGTAATTCTCAACTTTCAAAGGAGAGTGATAAAGTTGAAAAAGAATAGTTTATTTAGATTATTTAAGTATATTGGAAATCATAAAATATACATGAGTATATCTCTTATATGTGCACTTATTAGTAATATTTTAATGGCATTTATTCCTTTTATTGTAGGAAAGGGAATAGACAAAATTGTAGGAAAAGGAACAGTGGATTTTGATAATTTGTTTAAAATAATAATTATTTTAGCAGTGGTATATTTAATTAGTTCATTATTTATGTGGATATTTACAGTTATAGCAAATATTATAGCTTTTAAGACTGTTAAAGATATAAGGAATGAAGCTTTTGATAAGATTAGTACTCTTCCACTTAAATATTTTGATGTAAATGCACATGGAGATATAATGAGTAGACTCACAAATGACATTGATGCTATTTCCGATGGATTACTTCAAGGTATAACTCAATTTTATCCTGGAATTGTAACTATAATAAGTTCTCTTGTATTGATGTTTGCTTTAAGTGTAAAAATAACTTTAGTTATATTACTTATGACTCCATTATGTTTTATAATAGCTTCTTTCATTACAAGTAGATCAAATAAAATGTTTAAAGAGCAACAAAAAACTGTAGGAGAATTAAATGGATATATTGAAGAAATAATAGGCAATCAAAAGGTAGTTAAAGTTTTTGGTTATGAAAAGCGTTCAGAAGAAAAATTTAAGGAGATTAATAGAAGACTTCATAAATGTGGTCAACAGGCACAATTCTATTCATCACTTACAAATCCATCAACTAGATTTGTTAATAATATTATTTATGTATTAGTTGGAGTAGTTGGTGGATTACTGTCAGTTTTAGGTGGGCTCAGTGTAGGAACAATATCAAGTTTTTTAACTTATTCAACACAATTTTCACAACCTATAAACAATATAACTAGTGTTGCAACACAGCTTCAAGCAGCACTTGCATCTTGCGAGAGGGTATTTTCAATAATAGATGAAACACCAGAACCAGCAGATTTAGAAAATACTAAAAAGATTACAAATTGTGAGGGAAATATAACTTTTGATAATGTATCCTTTTCTTATGTAAAAGAGGTACCTTTAATTAATGATTTTAATGCAGAAATAAGAAAGGGGAACACTATTGCTATCGTTGGACCTACAGGTGCAGGAAAAACTACTATGGTTAATTTGCTTATGAGATTTTACGATATAAATAAGGGTAAGATACTAATTGATGGAACAGATATATATGAAATTAAAAGAAATAATCTTAGATCTTTATTTGGAATGGTTCTTCAAGATACTTGGCTTTTTGAGGGAACAATAAGGGAGAATATTGCCTATGGAAAGCAGGATGTAACTGAAAGTGAAATTGAAAATGCAGCTAAGGCCGCACATATTCACAGCTTTATAAAAAGACTTCCAGAGGGGTATGATACAGTTATTACGGAGGCAGGAGCAAATCTTTCAGAAGGTCAAAAGCAGCTCCTGACTATAGCAAGAGTTATGCTTATAGATCCTCCAATGCTTATACTTGACGAGGCAACTAGTAGTGTTGATACAAGAACTGAAATAAAAATACAAAATGCATTTCTTTCTATGATGAAAGGCAGAACAAGCTTTGTTATAGCTCACAGGCTTTCCACTATTCGTGATGCTGATTTAATCTTAGTAATGAAGGATGGTGAGATAATCGAAAGAGGAAGCCATGAAGAGTTAATAAATAGAGAAGGTTTTTATACCAAGCTCTATAAAAGCCAATTTAAAAATGCTACTGATGTAATTTAAAATTTTAGGATAGTTTATATATTAAAAGGTATGAAATTTACTTATTCAAATTTCATACCTTTTTTATTTTTTATTAAAGCTTTACGAGAGTTTTATAAAAAGTTCTATTAAGTTTTATTTTGAAATAAAGCATATGGAGATGATATCCATATATAGTTTGAAGTTGTAAGTAGATTTAGTTATACTAGAATATATATGTTATGGTATATAATGGTATTAATAATAAAGTAAAGGGTGGGGATACTGATGTTTGAGTTCAAAGATTTTGATTTTTTAACAGATGGTGAGATTGACTTAAAAATAGAAGATAAAACACCTTCTAATGATGAAAAAGGATATGTACCTACATACAAATATAGGATTACTATGCACAATTCAGATGATAGCATAGGTAATATTGATATTCGTATTGGATATAATGAGAATATATATTATGGTGGCAATATTGGATATAGGATTGAACAAGCTTATAGAGGTAATAATTATGCGTCAAAGGCTTGCAAAATTATTAAACAGATAGCAATTGCCCATGAAATGGATAGATTGATAATAACCTGTAATCCAGATAATTTTCCGTCTAGAATAACTTGTGAGAAGTCAGGTCTTAAACTTAAAGAAATAGTAGATTTGCCACCACATAATGAGATGTATCAAGAGGGGGAACGCCAAAAGTGCATATATGAATGGANNACGGTTCATAATTATATCTTAAATGAAATTATATTATTTATAACAATAAAAATGAACCGTCCCTTTAATATAGAAGCTAAAGAAGAAACCAAGCAGGTTGTTAAGATGAATGAAATGAAAGAAGGAGGATATTAATAGACTTGAAAAACTATATAACTTCAATGATAAAGAAGTCGAGAGCTTTATTTTCTATATAGCTTCTACAAATATTAAAGCTGATGAAGTAACTGTAATTAAAGCTAAAGATGTTAATAATGTGGAAAATATTAAAGAGAATTTCTTTATTTCTATGATATACTCTTTAAAAAGAGATTTTTTAGAAAATAGAGAGGAAGTATATAATTTATGAGTACAAATTTTTTAACTTTTACATATAAAATTCCAAGTGAACCCTCTAAGAATAGAGTCTATGTTTGGAGAATAATTAAAGATCTAGGAGGAATTTATCTGCAACATGGTGTAGCTTTATTTCCATATCAAGAAAACCTATATGAAATTTTACAGAATCTTCGTGAAGAAGTTAATTTATTAGGTGGAAAATCAACATTAGGCCAACTTAATTTTATAAATGAAGAAGATGAAAAAAATATTATATTGGAGTTCAAACAACAAGTAAATGAAGAATATAATGAATTTCAAGAGAACTGTCAACGACTTATATACGAACTTGACCGTGAAACTGAAAATGGAAAATTTAAATTTTCTGAACTTGAAGAAAATGAGGAAGAGCTAAAAAAGCTCCAACGATGGTATGATAAAATTACTAAAAGAGATTATTTTAATTCGGAAGGTAAAGATAAAGCAGAAGAAGTGTTTGAAAAAGCAAAAGTAAGATTACAAGAATATTCCGATGAAGTTTATAAAAGGCATGAGGAATAATAATAAAATAATATATAAGAAAAAGTTAAGTAGAAATTCTTTATGAAATTAAAATTATAAGGAATTTCTATTTTTTTATATTATAAAATGTTATTGACGTTACATGTAACGAGTGTTACAATTAGCATATATTGTATGTAACAACTGTTACAATTAATATATATTTCATGATGATAATTAGAAATATTAGGGGAGGATAACATTGGGAAAATTTTTCAGGAAGAATGAATTTGAGAATATAAAGGGTAGAGAAAAATATGGCATTATTGCTTGCATTGTAAATATACTTTTGAATATTTTCCTATTCACTTTAAAACTTATGATTGGCCTTTTATCTCAGAGTATATCTATTATGGCTGATGGATTTGATAACTTAGTTGATTCACTTTTATCGGTAGTAATAATTTTAGGGTTTAAGGTTGCCAATAAACCAGCTGATGAAAAACATCCTTTTGGCTATGGAAGAATTGAATATATTTTTACTTTATTAGTTTCTATTTTTATTTTGTTATTTGGTGCTTTATTTATTAAAAACTCCTTAATGCAGATATTGAGCCCGAAACCAATAAAATACAGTAATATTGCACTGATTTCGTTAATAATTTCAATCTTAATAAAAGTATTTTTGGTTAAATTTAATAGAAGAATAGGAGAAAAAATAAAATCACCTTTAATGAAATTGAATGTATTAGACTGTTTAACTGATATTCTTTCGACAGGAGCGACAATTATATCATTAACTTTATCAAGTTTTACAGAGTTTCCTATAGATGGATTTATAGGAATTATTGTATCTATATTTATATTATATACAGGATTTAAATCAGCAGCTAATAGTATAGATTTATTACTTGGAAGAAATATTACATTTGAACTTATGGATGAGATAAAAAACATACTATTTTCTTATAAGGATATAAGTGGTATTCATAATTTAGTTATTCATGATTATGGGCCAGATAAAAGATGGGGTTCTGTACATGTAGAGATAGTCTCAGATAGAAATTTATCAAAAATCGATGAATTAATGGATAACATACAGAATGATATTGTGAAAAAATTAAATTTGAATATTAATATACACGTGGATTTAACTGAGCAAAAATGAGCTTATAATTACGTACGTAGTAGGATAAAAATGTATGTTTCCTAATAATAAACAACTTATTATAGAAGAAATATAAAAGTTTAAATTCAATGTTAAGTTGAATTTAAATATGTTGATGATTTTTTATTACTGTAGGAGAGAGGTGATTAAATTGAAAACAAAATTTCTAGCTTTTAGCTATAAAATACCAAGTGAACCATCTAAAAATAGGGTGTATTTTTGGAGAGCAATTAAAGAGCTAGGTGCAGTGTATCTTCAACATGGAATAATATTGCTTCCTAAAAATGAGGAGATACTTAATAAATTACAAGAATTAAGATATGAAGTTATAAAATTAAAAGGTAAGGCTACTGTTAGTGAAATTTCATTTATAAATGAAGATGATAAAAATGATATCGTGCTTGAGTTTGAAAAATCACGAAAGGAAGAGTATGAAGAATTATCAAAAGAGTGTGAGAAAATTATTCGGGAAATAAATAGAGAAATTGAAAATAAAAAGTTTAAATTTTCGGAGCTAGAAGAAAATGAGGAAGAATTAGAAAAAATTAAACGCTGGTTTAAAAAAATAGTTATGAGAGATTATTACAATATATCAGAAAGAGAAATAGCAGTTGAAAAAATAAAGAGTGCAGAAATAAAACTTCAAAGATATTCCGAAGAAGTCTGCAAAAGAGAAAATTCAAAATTTTATTGTCATAAAAATCATAATTGCGATTATAAACACTATTATAAATGTCATCATAGATAGGAGTAATATTTATGCAGGAGTTATTGGAAGAAATAAGAAATAGTTTAAAAGAAAAAGGCTATAAAATAACGCAACCAAGAGAAAAGGTATTAGATATTATTATTAAAAATCGATATAAACATTTAACTTCTGATGAAATTTACGTGCTTATAAAAAAAGATTATCCTAAAATAGGTATTTCAACGATTTATAGAACCATGCAATTATTAGAGAGAATCAATATAGTATGCAAATTTGATTCTGATGAAGAGGGTATTAGGTATGAATTAATGGAACCAAATGATAAATATCAGCATCCTCATTTTATATGTAAAAAATGTAATAAAGTATATCCTGTAAAAGATGTTAACTTAGAACAAATAAAAAATAAAATTGATAAGAACTTTAATTTTAAGATAATTAACTATAGTCTTAAGTTTTACGGAATATGCAAAAATTGCAGCAAATTATAGAATTATATTAAATGAACCGTCCCTTTAATAGGAGTGCCTTGGGAAATGTGTACTTTTAAAAGAAACAATAGTTTAATTTAACTACATGAATAACAAAGTTGATGCTTATATTTGACATTGTAAATGAGCCATAGTAATATATAAATAAAAAAGAATAAAGACAGTTCGTAACCATCCTGTCTATAAACAAAACTAGGACGTAACTACCGGCTTAGGTAGTTTTTTGTTTATGGGCGTTTTACGCCCTTTTTTTATTTTTGAAAATCTTTAAAAGTGAGGAGGAAGGATGATGAAGAAAATAGGATTAACCACTACGGTACCAGTGGAAGTTCTTATTGCAGCAGGATACACTCCAATAGATTTAAATAATATTTTTATAACTTCAAAGGATTATTTTAAATATATAGATATAGCAGAAAGAGATGGTTTTCCTAAAAGCTTGTGTGCTTGGATAAAGGGAATTTATGGAGTATGCATAGAGGAAAATATTAAAGAAATAGTTGGTGTTGTAGAAGGGGACTGCTCCAATACAAAAGCTCTTATAGAAATTCTCAGTTTAAAAGGAATAAAAATACACCCTTTTTCATATCCGCAGAGTCATAAAATAGAGGATGTGGAAAATGAAATAAGAAAATTTATGAATAGTTTTAATGTTACTGAAGATGCAGTAGAAGAGGTTAGAAAAAGATTAGCAAAGATTAGAAAATTATCTAAGGAAATTGATAAGTTAACATATAAGGAAAATAAGACTACAGGCTTTGAAAACCATTTATATTCCGTAAGCTTAAGTGATTTAAATGGAGATATTGATAGATTAGAAGAGGACCTTAAAAAAGCTATTGAAAAAATTAAGAAAAGAGAACCGATAAATAAAAAGTTAAGGTTAGGATACATAGGAGTTCCACCTATGACCTGTGATATATATGAATTTGTTGAAAAATTTAATGCTCACTTTGTATACAATGAAGTGCAAAGGGAATTTGCTTTTCCTAGAGGAGATAAAGCAAGAAATATATTTTATCAGTATTATGATTACACTTATCCCTATGATGTTAATTATAGAATTATAGAATTAAAAAACCAAATAAAAGAAAGAAAGTTAGATGGTATAATTCACTACACCCAAGCGTTTTGCTACAGGGCTGTGGAAGATATTATATTAAAGGAAAAATTAGATATTCCAATACTTAATATTGAAGGAGATAAGTTAAATACATTGGATGCAAGGACAAAGCTAAGGTTAGAAGCTTTCCTTGATATGCTAGTGGATTTAAAGGAGAGTAGAGTATGAGAGTGCTAGGCATAGACCTTGGAAGTAGAGAAGTTAAAATAGTTTCCATGGAAGATAACAATATGGTAGCAAAGAAAAAAATAAGTACCATGAGTTTTTACAGAGATTATTGTAGCTATCAGGGTAAAATTATTGTGAATTTGGAAAAGTTAGGCTTAGGGAAAGTTGATAAAGCAATATCTACTGGTTATGGAAAGAACAATACTGATTTATTGCT
Source organism: Clostridium sp. UBA6640 (assembly GCF_002455975.1). GTDB lineage: Bacteria > Bacillota > Clostridia > Clostridiales > Clostridiaceae > Clostridium_J. Next base: position 120,557 of record NZ_DKLM01000083.1, on the reverse strand, counting down.
TTTTACTCCAATAAATGAGATAAAAGCTCATGTTTATGGAGGGATTTATCAAACTGGATTAAAAGACTTTATTCTCTTAGACGTAGGTGGACAAGATGTAAAGGTGGTTAAAGTAGAAAAGGGAATTATTACAGATTTAGAGCTTAATGAAAAATGTGCTGCATCCTGCGGTAGATATTTAGAGAATATGGCAAATGTGCTTGAAATATCTCTTGATGAAATGAGCAAGTACTGTGAAGAACCTGTGGAGTTAAACTCAACCTGTGCCGTGTTTTCTGAGTCAGAGTTAATAGGGAAAATAGCTGAAGGTGTGGAGATAGATAAACTTTGTGCAGGAGTTAACTATTCATTATATAAAAGGCTTCGTCCACTACTAAGTAAGTTTAGAGGGAAAAGGTTAGTTTTAACAGGGGGCGTGGCCAATAATACTGCTATAAAAAAATATCTACAAAAGGATTACGAGGAGATAGTGTGTATAGAGGAACCACAATTTAATGGGGCAATAGGATGTTGCTATTATGGGAATAAGATTTTAAAGTGAGGAGGAAAAATCTATGTATATATTAAAAGCGGAACAGAGTTTTGATAGTGCTCATTTTCTTGCAAGATATGAGGGGAAATGCAGTAATATTCATGGACATAGGTGGAAGGTTGAAATTGAAATAAAATCTCAAAGCTTAGTAAAAGATGGACAGTTAGATGGTATGGTAATAGATTTTGGTGATTTAAAAAAAGCTGTAAAAGATATGGTAGATTATTATGATCATGGATTAATTATTCAAAAAGGAACTATGAGAGAAGAGACATTAAATTGTCTTTTAGTAGATGGATTTAAAATAATAGAAGTGGATTTTAGACCAACAGCAGAAAATTTTGCAGCATTTTTCTTTAAAACTATGAAAGCACAAGGATTCAATGTGTTAAGAGCTACAGTTTTCGAGACTCCTACCAATAGTGCTGCCTATGAAGAAAGAGAGGAAAATTAAAGTGAAACTTAAGGTTGTAGAAAAGTTTGTTAGTATCAATGGAGAAGGGCTTCTTTGTGGCCAATTAGCAGTTTTTATAAGATTTCCAGGATGTAATTTGAATTGTAGTTATTGTGATACTTCTTGGGCTAATGAAAAAAATGTAGACTATGAGTGCATGTCTATAGAGGAGATATATTCATATATAAAATCCACAAATGTGAAAAATATTACTTTAACTGGAGGAGAGCCACTCTTGCAACAAGGGATAATAGAAGTAATAGAAAGGCTTTCTAAGGATAGTGAACTTCATGTGGAAATAGAGACTAATGGTAGTGTATTACTTCAAGAGTTTTTAAAAACAGAAAATCCGCCAAGTTTTACTATGGATTATAAGCTTCCTTCAAGTAATATGGAAAGCAGCATGGAATTAAATAATTTTAAATATTTAACAAAGAAAGATACAGTTAAATTTGTATCTGGTAGTATTGATGATTTAAAGAAAGTAAAATATATAATAGATAAATTTAACCTTATAGATAAAACTAATGTATATGTGAGCCCTGTTTTTGGAGAGATTTCCTTAGATAGTATTGTAGAATTTATGAAGGAAAACAATATGAATGGAGTTACACTACAGGTACAACTTCATAAAGTTATATGGGACGCAAATAAGAGAGGTGTATAAATTATGGCAATTGATACAAAGGCAATTGAAGAGCATATAAGAGGTATTTTAATAGCACTAGGAGATAATCCAGATAGAGAAGGGTTAAAGGATACACCAAAGAGAGTAGCTAAAATGTATAAAGAAGTATTTGAAGGAATGAACTATACCAATGATGAAATTGCATCAATGTTTAACACTACCTTCGAAAATGACTTGGATATAAAAGAAAATAATAAGGATATGGTTTTTATGAAGGGTATAGAAATATTCAGCTACTGTGAACATCATTTAGCACTGATGTATAATATGAAGGTTTCAGTGGCTTACATTCCTAATAAAAAAGTTATTGGATTAAGTAAAATAGCTAGAATAGCTGATATGGTAGGCCGCAGACTACAGCTTCAAGAAAGAATTGGAAGTGACATAGCAGAAATTATACAAAAGGTAACCGGTTCAGAAGATGTGGCAGTTATTATAGAAGGAGAACATGGATGCATGACTTCTAGGGGAATACAAAAGCCGGGGACAAAAACCGTATCAACTACTTTAGAGGGAAGATTTAACACAGACCCAATTTTAAATAACAAATTGATGATGCTTTATCAATAATAATAGGAGTGGATGGCAATGAACAAAGAAAAAGCAGTAGTGGTATTTAGTGGCGGACAAGACAGTACAACATGTTTATTTTGGGCGAAAAAGAGGTTTAAAGAAGTTATAGCAGTATCCTTTGACTATAATCAAAAACATATATTAGAGCTTCAGTGTGCAAAGGACATATGCAAAAAATATAATGTAGAGCATCATATTTTAGATTTGAATTTATTAAACCAACTTGCACCAAACTCATTAACAAGAGTGGATATAAAAGTTGACAAAGAGGCACCAAAAGAGGGAGTTCCAAACAGCTTTGTAGACGGAAGAAATATGCTGTTTTTAAGCTTTGTGGCTGTATTTGCAAAGCAAAGAGGAATAAATACAATTATAACTGGGGTGTCACAAAGCGATTTTAGTGGATATCCAGATTGTAGGGACGTATTTATTAAATCTTTAAATGTAACTTTAAATTTAGCCATGGATTATCAATTTGAAATTCTTACACCTTTAATGTGGATTAATAAAGCAGAAGTTTGGAAAATGGCTAAGGATTTAGATGTTCTTAATATTATTAAAGAAGAAACCTTAACTTGCTATAATGGAATAAAAGGGGACGGATGCGGAGAATGTCCTGCTTGTAAGTTAAGGAAGAATGGCTATTTAGAATTTTTAGAAGGTTAACTATGAAAAAACATAGCCGGTTATTGCTAGGCTTATTTTAAAATAGGGGACGGTTCATAAATTATATGTTAAATAATTTATGCATATATTAATTCTAGAATTTAGAGTATTATCAATAATAAATGATGATTCTAAATAAATAAAAAAACGTGAGCATTATAAAAGATTACAGGTAAATAGTTCAAAATTATACGATATGAAGAAACATACGGGAATTATGAATAGGTTGGTTTAAGAAAAGATTGATATAGTTACGTATGTAGATATATAATTTTTACTTCATATATGATGCAATAGAAGCTAATCTATAAAAGTATAAAGAGTATGAATGTATTAAATATTTTCTATTTAGAACTTTGAGAAATCAAGGTTCTTTTTTTGTATCTTATATAAGCAATTTTAACACAGAATCATTTATGGACTTGAGAAGTGAGATAGGAGGATGTTACTATTTTGTTGTACACTGTATTAATATAGTGGAGTAATCACTTGATTAGATAAATTTTTCTTAGAAAAATTAGAAATACTATTAATAAATGAAACTATAATCTATATTGATGAAAATCATATAGAATGGCTAAAAATATTTTAAATAATATATTATAAAAATTAATTATAAAGGAGTACACTAATGAATAAAGTAACAGTTTTAGAAATAAAATTTGATATTGATGGCGTTGAAAATACTATTTTTCCAGTTATATTGTGCGATGAAAAGGAAGTTGTTTTAATTGATTGCGGATACCCAAACTTTCTACCTTTAATAAAAATGGCTGCTGAAGCAAATGGCATTAATCTTGATAAATTAACAAAAATAATTATAACGCATCATGATTTTGATCATATGGGGGCATTAGCTGAATTTAAAAGGGAGTATCCACAGATAGAAATTCTTTCATCAATTAATGAAGAAAAATATATTAGTGGTAAAGAAAAGTCTTTAAGATTACAGCAAGCAGAAAGTATATATGATAGTCTTCCAGAAGATGAAAAAGAAAGTTCGAAAAAATTTCATCAGCTACTTGAGTCAATAGAAACTACAGATGTTGATGTATGTTTAAAAGATAAAGATTCATTTCCATGGGGTGGAGGAGTTGAAATAGTTTCTACTCCAGGGCATATGCCAGGCCATATTTCAATTTACCTAAAAGATAGTAAAACCTTGATTTCTGGAGATGCATTGGTAATAGAGGATGATAAATTAAGCATTGCAAATCCAATGTATACTTTAGATATTGCTCAGGCAAAAAACTCTATAAAGAAATTATTAAATTATGAAATAGACAGAATCATTTGCTATCATGGTGGCATATATACTAAAAATATTAAAGAATCATTAAGAGATATTAGNNATAAAAATGAACCGTCCCTTTATGCATAAGGAATCTGATATCCTATAATTAAAAGGGTAGGACGATTTAAATTGTAATAAAAATTTATTATAAGATATCGCTTATAAGGGGTATAATATAAAAAATAATACACAATAGATAAAGGGGTTAATTCTATGTTTAAAAAAGAGTATATAATCAATAATTTGAAAAATCAAATACTGATTAATAAACATATAATTGGAGTTGCTGTTGGGTCTGGATTATCTGCCAAATATGCAGAAAAAGGGGGAGCGGATATTATACTAGCTTTAAGTTCTGGAAGGTTTAGACAAATGGGAATAGGCTCTCTTGCTGGATGGATGCCTTTTTCAAATTCAAATGAATTAGTTATGGAATTTGGCTCCCGTGAAATTATACCAATAATAAAAAATATACCAGTTATTTTTGGAATTAATGCAACTGACCCCACAATAAACTTGGAAGAATATATTGATTTAATAAAAAGAAATGGTTTTTCTGGAATTAATAACTTTCCAACGGTAGGAATGCTGGAAGGGAGGTTTCGTGAGGCTCTAGAAAATGAAGGGATTAGCTTTGATAAAGAGATTGAAGCTATTAGAATTGCCCATGAAAAGAATTTGTTTACCATAGCTTTTGTTTTTGATGAAAAGCAAGCTGTAGAAATGCTAAGGGCAGGGGCTGATATTATATGTGTGCATCTAGGATTAACAGGTGGAGGAGAAATAGGGGCTAAGAAAATGATATCTTTGGAATCGGCAAAGAATGTCACATCGAAAATATTTAAGGTCTGTGATGATATTAGACCAGATGTATTTAAAATGATTTATGGAGGACCTGTTAAAACACCAATAGATATTGATTATATGTACAAAAATACTCAAACAATAGGGTATATTGGAGGATCAGCTTTTGAAAGAACTCCCTCTGAGTCAACAATAACAAATACTACAAAATCTTTTAAGTTTGCTGGAATTCATGAAAAAGATGAGCTGCTAATAAAAATGATTGAAGGCATAAAAAAGCATTATAGCTATGTTGATTTTGTTAAAGAATATATTTCAAATAATTATATGCATAAAATACTTTTAAGTGATTTGGCATCAGTGTTACATGTATCGAGACCATATTTGAGTACACTTTTTAAAAATGAAGTAGGTTGTACTTTCCCAGAATACTTATCTCAGTTTAGGTTAAATAGAGCAAAGGAAATCTTAGAAAAAGAAAATATTCAAATAAGCGAAATTGCCCATATTGTAGGATATAGTGATTATGCTCATTTTAGTAAATCCTTTAAAAAACAAACAGGTTTATCTCCTAAAGAATATAGAGAAAAGAATAAAACGGTTACAAATATTACAAAATAACATGAACATATTACAAGATAACATGTATATTTTAATTTGTTAGTTGTATTATCAAGTTAAAGTAAAGAAAAAAATTATTAAGGAGGTTAACTATGAAGACAATTGCAATCGCAGGAACTTTTGATTCTAAAGGTGAAGAATTCAGCTATGTTAAAGACATAATTGAAGGTTTAGGGTTAAAAACTTTTATGATTCACACAGGGGTTTTTGAACCTAAGTTTACACCAGATGTATCTAATGATGAAGTGGTAAAATCCGTAGGTGGTGACATTGAAGAAATTGTAGCAAAAAAAGATAGAGCATTAGCTACAGATATTTTGTCAAGAGGAATGGAAAAGCTATTACCAAAGCTTTATTCAGAAGGAAAATTTGATGGAATTATTTCCTTTGGGGGAAGTGGTGGTACTTCAATCGTTACTCCTGGAATGAGAGCACTTCCAATAGGGGTACCAAAGGTTATGGTATCTACCGTTGCAGCTGGAGATATATCTATGTATGTAGGAACTAGTGATATAGTTATGTATCCATCTATTGTTGACGTAGCAGGATTAAATTCTATTTCAACAAAAATTTTTACTAATGCTGCTTTTGCTATAGCTGGCATGGTAAAATTTGAAAGCAAAATTGATTTAAATAAAAAACCTTTAATTGCTGCAACTATGTTTGGCGTTACTACTCCTTGTATAAATAAATCTAGAGAATATTTAGAAAAGCTTGGATATGAGGTTTTAATATTCCATGCCACAGGAACTGGCGGAAAAGCTATGGAAAGCTTAATAAGGGATGGTTATATAGAAGGTGTTTTAGATATTACAACAACGGAATGGTGTGATCAACTGTTTGGAGGGAATATGGCAGCAGGAGAAGATAGACTTGAAGCAGCTGTACTTAATAAAATACCTCAAATTGTTTCAGTTGGAGCATTAGATATGGTTAATTTTGGCCCCATATCATCTGTTCCAAGTAAATATGCAGGACGTAATTTTTATAAACACAATCCAACGGTTACATTAATGCGTACTACAATAGAAGAAAATAGACAATTGGGTTTAATCATTGCTGAGAAGTTAAATATGGCTCAAAGAAAAACGGCTCTATTACTTCCACTAAAAGGAGTTTCTCTTTTAGATTCAGAAGGTCAACAATTCTATGGGGTTGAAGAAGATGCCATGTTATTTAAAACATTAAAAGAAAATATAACTAATCCATTAGTAGAGATTATAGAAATAAATTCAAATATTAATGATGAAGAATTTTCTATTACTGCAGGAGAAAAATTAGTTCAATTATTAAATGAAAAATAGTTAGGAGGAATTTTAAATGTCAAAATCACGTAGTGAAATTCTAAATAAATTAAAAGATGAAATTAAATCAGGAAAAGTAATTTTAGGAGCAGGTGCTGGAGCAGGCATTTCTGCTAAAAGTGCTGAAGCTGGTGGAGTTGATTTAATTATAATATACAACTCCGGAAAATATAGAATGGCAGGAAGAGGATCTCTTGCTGGGTTATTATCCTATGGTGATGCTAACCAAATCGTAGTTGAAATGGGAAGTGAAGTGCTACCTGTTGTTAAAGATACTCCTGTATTAGCAGGGGTTTGTGGAACAGATCCATTTAGAGTAATGGAACCATTTCTAAAACAACTTAAAGAACAGGGCTTTGCAGGAGTACAAAACTTCCCAACCGTTGGGCTTATTGATGGGGTTTTTAGACAAAACCTTGAGGAAACAGGAATGGGATATGGTTTAGAAGTAGAAATGATTAGAAAAGCTCATGAATTAGATTTAGTAACTTCACCATATGTATTTGATAAAGAACAAGCTATTGAAATGGCAAAGGCAGGAGCAGATATATTAGTAGCTCATATGGGGTTAACTACAAAAGGAACTATTGGTGCTAAAACAGCGCTTACATTAGATGATTGTGTTGTAAAAGTACAAGAGATATGTGATGCTGGTAAGTCAGTAAATCCAGATATTATAATTTTATGTCATGGTGGCCCAATAGCAGAGCCAGAGGATGCTCAATATATAATATCAAAAACTCATGGTGTTGAAGGTTTCTTTGGAGCATCAAGTATAGAAAGATTTGCTACTGAGGTTGGTATAAAAAATCAAACTGAAGCATTTAAAAATATTAAGAAATAAATACAGAAAAAGCGATAGGACATTAAACCTTTCGCTTTTTTTGTATTTAATATTAATTAACTACTTAAATTTTAGATTCATTAATTAACTGTCATTAAATTTATCATATAAATTTTACCATAATTAGCCCCTCAATTGATAATTTATACTAAGAATTTCTTATGATGTTTTGTTCTTTTAGCAGCTATGACGAAAATTAATTTTTATACTTTAGATAATTTGTGAAATATTTATCTAGTTTTAAGAAATCTTATAATTATACCACCAAATGCAATTATAGTTAAATTTAAGAGTGATGATTATTTATAAATATTGTATTATATAATAAAATTTAACGAAGAATTAAAGAAAAACTGCTTGTAAATAAAAAAATATCACCAATATTTGCTTGATAATAGCATAAAGTTGCATTATATGCTATCATTATTTATAATAATACAAAAAATAATTTAAAATCTAAGTGATATATTTCTAAAATTATAACAGAACTAGTTAAAAAATTAATAATTAATTTTAAAGAATAAATTAAATTTATATTAATTACTTAATTTATGTTATAATAAATTATCATGAAAAGGAGGGAGAGATTTTGAGAAAAGCAAAGATATATTTAGTAATAATTAATATAATTCTTTTAATAACAATAAAAACCTTAAATTTAGACTTATTTGAAATTAAACACAAAATTTCTTCCTTGAATATTAAAAATATAATCGATTTATATAGAGAAAATTCCTACCTACCATCTAAGAGTAAAGTTATTCCATATAAACTTAACAATTTAAAAATTAATTTATTAAAGCTTAAAAGAAATGATATTCCATATAGACATAAAAATATAGAATTTATTATCAAGGAAGAAAATCATTATATAGAAAATTGTGAATTATTATACAATCATTTAACATTTTTTCAGAATAATTTAAATAGATACAATATTACCCACCTATTTAGTCCACTTATTTTACTTTTAGATCATAGGAATAAAATTAGAAATCTATTAAAAAATAAATTTAACGGGAGTAATTATAAAGAAATGTATCTAATTTAAACTATAAAAGTAAGCGGGAGGTATTAATCCAATGATTACAGAACAAAATTATCAACTGTGGATAATAAAAAGAACATTATCGATTGCCTTAATACTATCCATGTTAATTTTTATTATAGTTTCAAATCCAAAGGAATATATATATGGCTTACTTTTTAGTACATGCATTACGGTTTTAAACTTTAGACTTATGTGCATTAGCATAGAAAGGTCTTTATATATGGCACAGAAAAAAATAAAATTTTTTACATTAGGAAATTATGCCATGAGAACCTTCATTTATGGTGTTGTCATATTTATTTCGTATATAGCAGATTATTTAAATTTTTATACTGCTATACTGGGTTTATTTTCTGTAAAGATAACTATAATTTTTAGTGTCTTTTATAAGAAGGGTTTGTTTAAAATTATAAAAAAACAATAAAGTTTATATAATTAAATATTTTGAGCGGTAGTGTCAAAATGATATAGATTCACCGTAATATTAGGAGGTGAATAGCGTGAATGTGAACATAAATTTCCTATTGTTCGGCAAGGAAATATGTTTAAATGGTAGTGCTATAAATTCTTGGATAATAGTGATACTGTTATCTATATTTTCAATTATTGTTGGTAGAAAGATAAAAAATACAAAGATTGATGAGAAGCCAAGTTCCATAGTTACTATTGCAGAGTTTTTTGTAGAGACCGTTGAATCACTAGTAAAAAATACTATGGGTGAAAATAGAGTGGGTTTTGCCCCTTATATAGGGACAATAAGTTTATTTTTAGTATTCGCTAATTTGCTTGGCCTTTTAGGCTTAGAGGCTCCCACAGCTGATTACAGTATAGTTTTGGCCTTGGCAATGATTACTTTTATGTTGATACATTTAAACAGTATAAATAGCAATGGCATAAAGGATTATTTAAAAAGTTTTATGGAGCCTACGCCAATAATGTTACCCATTAATTTAATAAGTGAAATGGTAATACCAATTGCATTATCTTTTAGATTATTTGGAAACATGATAAGCGGTACTATAATAATATCTCTAGTTTTTAGTGCATTAAATAGTATATCCATGATTACTATACCTTTTATAGCACCGTTTTTAAACATATATTTTGATGTTTTTGTAGGCATTGTTCAGACATTTATATTTGTAATGCTTACTATGGTGTTTATAAGCAATAAAGTTAAAAGAACTAAGTAAATATTAAAATGAAGAATTGATTATTTAAGGAGGAATATAGATATGCAAGGAATTTCAAGTGAAGCATTTGTATTAGGTTGCTCAGCGATAGGAGCAGGTATAGCTGTATTGGCAGCTTTTGGACCAGGATTAGGACAAGGATATGCGGCAGGTAAAGCAGCGGNNAGCGGTTGCAGAAACAAGTGGAATTTATGGGTTAATCGTAGCTATTATTTTGTTAATTGTACGTCCTTTATTACAAGCATTATAAAATATAAGGCGAAGTATAATGTATTTTATCAATGCTCGTGTATGGGTATGTTACTTTATTCATACTTATGCACAGAAAGGAGTGCTTAATTTATGAATTTTCAAATAAATATTATGCCAGACTGGCCTATTTTCATATCTCAGTTGATTTCAACGGCGGTTCTATTTCTTGTAGTTAGGCATTTTTTATTTAAACCAGTTTCCGATATGGTTAATGCTAGAAAAAACAAAATTGAAAATGATATCCTTGAGGCTGAAGTTCAAGCTAAGGAAGCTAATGTTTTAAAAAATCAATATGAGCAAAAAATAGAGGAATCGAAAAACGAATCAAGAACAATTATAGCTTTAGCTAAACAAAGAGAAGATAAAATAAAGCAGGAAGTTCTTGAAGAGGCAAAGATTGAAGTTGATGGTATGTTTATAAAAGCTAAAGAAAGTATTGACAGGGAGAAAGAAAAAACTATGGCAGGTTTGAAACATGACATAGTGGAGATGGCCATGTTAGTAGCCTCAGCAGCCATTGATAAAAATTTAGACGAAGATACTCACCAAGAAATGATAAACAAGTTTATCGATGAGGTAGGTGAAGTGGAATGGACAGAGTAACTTATAAAAAATATCATGAAGTTTTAAATGAGTTAATGTTTGATGAAGATAAACTTGATGGATTTAGAGATGAGCTTAAAGTTATATCAGATGAGATAAAAAAAGAACCGCAATTTCAAATTATACTTGAACATCCAGAGCTTTCAAAAGAGGATAAAAAAGATATGTTAACTTCTGTTTTTAAGGAGAATGTGTCTNNACTATTTTAATAGAATTGGTAAGGATTTTGATGATAAGGTAAATGATAAATATGGAGTTATTGAAGCTGTGGTTTATACTGTACTCCTCATAAATGATGATAGTATGAAAAAACTTAAAGAAATTTTAACCAAAAAGCTTCGAAAAAGAGTTATTCTCTCCAATAAAGTTGATAAGTCTATAGTTGGTGGAGTTGTTCTTAAAGTAGGAGATAAACTCATTGACGTAAGTGTTAAAGGAAGACTAGAGGATATTCATAGGTCTATAAACAATTAAATTATGATAGGAGAATAAACTTAATGAATTCTAGAAAAGATGAAATTAGCTCCATCATAAAGGAGCAAATTGAGAAGTATGAAAAGAAACTAAACTTAACTGAAGTAGACTATGATCTTAAATCTTGTGAAATAAATGCATTAAAAATAAATTCAATAATAAAAGAACAAATTAAAAAATATGAAAAACAACTTAATGTGTTAGATATAGGTACTGTTGTTCAAATTGGAGACGGCATTGCAAGAATTCATGGATTAGAAAAATGTATGGCTTCAGAATTATTAGAATTTCCCAATCAAGTATATGGTATGGTTCTCAATCTTGAAGAAGATAATGTAGGTTGTGTACTATTAGGACCTAGCGAAAATATAAGAGAAGGAGATATAGTAAAAAGAACGGGAAGAATTGTAGAAGTCCCAGTAGGAGATGCATTGGTAGGACGAGTAGTTAATGCTCTTGGCGAGCCAATAGATGGTAAAGGAACTATTAATACGGACAAGTTTAGACCTATTGAAGCGGAGGCGTCTGGAGTTATTGAAAGAAAATCTGTAACTGTACCTTTGCAAACAGGAATAAAGGCTATCGATTCTATAATTCCTATTGGTAGAGGCCAAAGAGAGCTTATTATAGGTGACAGACAAACTGGGAAAACTGCATTGGCAATAGATACAATTATAAATCAAAAAGATCAGGATGTTATATGTATTTATGTGGTCATTGGACAAAAGAGATCTACGGTAGCTCAATTGATAGATACTTTGGAAAAGAATGGAGCTATGGAATATACAATTATAGTATCTGCTACAGCAAGTGAGGTAGATGCAATGCAATATATAGCCCCTTATTCAGGAGTGTCTATAGCAGAAGAATTCATGTACAATGGGAAGGACGTGTTGATTGTATATGATGATTTATCAAAACATGCAGTTGCCTATCGTACCATGTCTCTTCTTTTGAGAAGACCACCAGGACGTGAAGCATATCCAGGGGACGTATTTTATTTGCATTCCAGGTTACTTGAAAGGGCGGCAAGGCTTAATGATGAAAATGGTGGAGGATCTATAACGGCATTGCCAATAGTAGAAACTCTTGCAGGAGATATCTCAGCCTATATTCCAACAAATATAATATCTATAACAGATGGCCAAATATTTTTAGAGCAGGAATTGTTTTCCTCAGGACAAAGACCAGCAGTGAATTCTGGATTGTCAGTATCAAGAGTAGGTGGTGCTGCTCAAACTAAGGCTATGAAAGGGGTATCTAGTGGACTCAAGCTTGAACTTGCGCAATATAGGGAACTTCTATCCTTTGCACAGTTTGGATCGGAGCTTGATAAGGAAACCCAAAAAACATTGTCATATGGTGAGAGGATAATGGAAATATTAAAGCAGCCTCAGTATTGTCCTATGTCAATGGAAAGACAAGTAATGATTCTATATGTGGTATGTAATAAATACATTAATCATATTCCTATAGAAAAAATTAAGGTTTTTGAAAAGGAATTTTTAGAATTTATGAAAAATAATTATTCACATCTAGAGAAAGAAATAGCTAGTGCTAAAAGGCTTAGTGAAGAAATAGAGTCTGAGCTTATAAAAGCTATAGAGGAATTTTTGGGGCTCTTCAAATGAAAGTGATGTAAGAAGAGAGGTGGAAGTATGGCTCAAGGGATGAAAGAAATTAAAAGAATGATAAAAAGTGTGAATAGCACAAAAGAAATAACCAGAGCAATGGAGCTTGTTTCATCATCTAAACTTAGACAGGCTAGAGAGCGCTTAGAGAGATTAGAGTCATATCAAAAAATCGTGCTTAAAAGTATTAATGGACTTCTTCCATCTGTAGCTAAGCTAGCTGATTCCGAGGATGGAAAAAGAGAAGCAAAATGCAAGCTATTTATTGTAATAACTTCTGATAAAGGTCTGGCAGGTGGATATAATAATAATGTGTTAAAGCTTACTGAAAATATTATTGAAGATAAGGAGCATGCATTAGTTATACCTATAGGCCAAAAAGGTATAGACTATTTTACTAGAAATAACTATAAAATAGTAGAAAGTTTTGACCTTATATCAGAGAATCCACAATTCACAGATGCAGTTACTATAGGCAATCTTGCTATAGATTTATATAAAAAGCACCAAGCATACGAGATAAATTTGGTATATACTACTTTTAAAAATGTATTATCTCAAATACCTACTTTAGTAAGACTATTCCCAGTAGAGACTGTGGAATCTGAAAATGCTAATAAAAATATTCAGATAGAATGCGAACCATCGCCAGAAGCGGTGCTAGATTATTTGATTTCTAAATTTATTCATATTTCTATATATGGTGCTTTGGTTGAATCTTCTGTTAGCGAACAAGGAGCAAGAAGGGTATCTATGGAGTCAGCAACTAACAATGCTGAAGAAATGATAGCTGATCTTGAATTAAAATATAATCGAGCTCGACAAGCCTCAATAACTAGAGAAATAACAGAAATTGTAGGTGGTGCAGAAGCTCTTAAATAAATAAGCAGAGGAGGAGATCGGATGTTAGAAAAGAACACGGGCAAAGTAGTTCAGGTTATTGGACCTGTGTTAGATATAAGATTTAATAAGGATAATGTGCCTAAGCTTTTAAATATTATTGAAATAAAAGATGATAATAATAAAGTATTAGCAGAAGTGGCTCAGCATATAGGTGAAGATACAGTGAGATGCATTGCCATGTCTTCAACTGATGGGCTTATAAGAGGTATGGAAGCAATAGATACAAAGGCGCCAATCAAAGTTCCAGTGGGTGATGTAACTTTAGGAAGACTTTTTAATGTACTTGGAGAAACCATCGATAAGAGTGGTGAATTAATTGCTGATGAATATATGCCTATCCATAGAGGGGCACCGCTGCTTGAAGAACAACAAACAGCTACTGAAATATTTGAAACTGGAATAAAGGTTATCGATTTAATGACCCCTTATGCGAAAGGTGGTAAAATTGGTCTTTTCGGTGGAGCGGGAGTTGGAAAGACAGTTTTGATTCAAGAACTTATTAACAACATTGCAAAAGAGCATGGAGGGTTATCTGTATTTACTGGTGTTGGAGAAAGAACCAGAGAAGGTAATGATCTTTATCATGAGATGAAAGATTCAGGAGTTATAGATAAAACTGCCTTGGTATTTGGTCAGATGAATGAACCACCAGGAGCAAGAATGAGAGTTGCACTAACAGGACTTACTATGGCAGAATATTTTAGAGATAAGAAAGGGCAAGATGTTCTACTATTTATAGATAATATCTTTAGATTTACTCAGGCTGGATCTGAGGTATCAGCACTTCTGGGACGTATTCCAAGCGCTGTTGGTTATCAACCTACTTTGGCAACAGAAATGGGACAGTTACAGGAAAGAATTGCATCTACAAAAACAGGTTCCATTACTTCTGTTCAAGCAGTTTATGTACCAGCAGATGACTTAACAGATCCAGCTCCAGCAACAACATTTTCTCATTTAGATGCAACTACTGTTCTCTCACGTACGATTTCAGGACTAGGAATATATCCAGCAGTAGATCCTTTAGATTCGACATCTAGAATTTTAGATCCTCTAATTGTTGGAGAAGAACACTATAATGTAGCTCGTGAAGTGCAAAGAATTCTTCAAAGGTACAAGGAGCTACAGTATGTTATGGCAGTATTAGGGATGGATGAGTTATCAGAATCGGACAAATCAACCATAGCTCGAGCTAGGAGAATTCAACGGTTCCTATCCCAACCATTTAGCGTAGCAGAGCAATTTACAGGAATACCTGGAGAATATGTACCTTTAAAGGAAACAATAAGAGGATTTAAGGAGATACTTGAAGGAAAGCATGATGATCTTCCAGAAGCAGCATTTTTATTTGTAGGTACCATAGACCAAGCTATAGAAAAAGCTAAAAAAATAAAAAATTAGGAGGATTTAAATGTCTTTATTTTCACTAAAAGTAATAACTTCTAATGGGATTTTTTTTGACGAAGATGTAAATATGGTTATATTAAGATGTGTAGATGGAGATCTTGGAATATTAAAAGGTCATGCTCCATTAATATCTCTTATAGGTATCGGAAAACTAAGGATTAAGCAGAATGGAAAGTTTAAAGAAGCAGCTATTGCTGGCGGGTATGTGGAAGTAAATAAAGAAAATGTATTAATAGTTTGCGATGCTGTTGAATGGCCGAATGAGATAGATATAGAGAGAGCTAAAAAAGCAAAAGAAAGAGCTGAAGAGCGATTAAGAAATCCTGAGGGAATTGATATCGAAAGGGCAAAAGTAGCTTTGAAAAAGGCTAAAAATCGAATTAATATAGCAGGGATTCAATAAAATTAAGACCACCCTTAATAAGGGTGGTCTTAATTTTTATATTTGCCGCAAGCTTTAAGGAAGTCTTCCTTCATACATTATGGATAGTTCTCCATAAACTTTACCCAATTTCTAAGTGGTAAACTCCACTTTTTTGTAGCTTCAAAAGTTGCTAAGTACAATGCTTTAAGCAAATAAGTGTCACCTGGAAATACACTTCGCTGACGATTAAATCTACAATAAATACTATTAAGGCTTTCAATAGCATTAGTTGTGTATATAAACTTGCGTACATCAGCAGGAAACTTAAATATAGAGTTTATAACATTTCAATTAACTGACCAGCTTTTCATTAGTTACGCTCCAGTTCATCTTTTTATATATTATACATTAGCATTATAATGCATGTAAGTCATAGGTAATTCAACCTAATAATTTAATTATTTTATAAAATTATTGTACTTATTATAATGATTGATGTTCCTATTTTCGGATAAACTGGAGCTTTTTTTATTTCGATAGTACTTTATATTTTAAATTTATTTATTTCTTCATTCATCACTTTAGTCATTTCGCTTAATCTCTCCGCAGTTACAGATACATCTTTTGAACGATTATGCATTTCCTCTGATGATGCACCTATCTCTTCTGAAGATGCACTTATTTCTTCTGAAATAGCTGAACTTTCTTCCATCTTAGATAAAACATTATCTTTTTCTTCATTTATAGAATATGCTGAATTATTAACATTTTGTATTTTAGGAACAACATTTTCAATTGCGTCTATTATGTCTTTAAATACATGTATTGTTTCTTTTACTATTTCAGATTGGCTATCTAATTCTCCTTTCATCTTTCCAGTGCTGTCTATAATATCTTTTTTATCTTTAGCTATATTTTCTACCAGTTTATTTATACTTTCAGAAGAATCTCTACTTGTTTCTGCTAACTTTCTTATTTCATCTGCTACCACAGCAAATCCTTTTCCTGATTCTCCTGCTCTTGCTGCTTCAATTGCTGCATTTAGTGCTAAGAGATTAGTTTGATCTGAAACACTATTTATTAAATCTGTCATCTCACTTATTCGGTCTATGTTATAATCAAGTTTAGATATTAAATCTAAAGAATCTTTAAAAAATTCTCCTACATTTTTCACTGATACCATCATGTTTTCCATCTTTTTATTGCTATCATTAGCCATAAAATTTATGTTGACGGAATTTTCATTTATTGAGGATAACTCATTTACAACTACATCAAGACTTTCTCCAAAACTTGATAAAATCGAAGTTGCTTTTACAAGTTCTCCTGCTTGGTTTGAAATTCCTATAGCCACTTCCTGTATGGCATTTGATACCTCATTTGAGGATCCAGTCATTTCTTCTGAAGCTGATAATAACTTTTCTCCCTCTTGTGAAACCACTTCAGAACTTTCTTTTACCTTTGATAGCATAGATTTTATAGAACCCTGCATCTTATCTAATGATTTTATAATATCTCCAATTTCATCTTTCAATTTAAAATATTTTTCTTCTATTGGAATTGTAAAATTTCCTCTTCCCATTTCTTTTATATATTCAGCTGCATATTTAATAGGGCTTGATATTTTGTTTGCTATAAGTATGCATACGAATGCTGCAATTATAGCAAATATAATAGTAGAAATTAAGATCATAATCCCTATGCTATTTGCAGATTTTACAAGTTCTGCTTTTTCTACAAAGGATATATAGTACCATCCTAATTTTTCATTGGATGATTTTTTTACATTTATTAAGTATTCCTTACCATCATCCATTTTTGTAGTAAAATTATTATTAGTATATGTTGACAGGTCATCCAGCTTTTCCACATTAAGTTCTTTTATACTTTTAGAAACAAGACTTTCATCCTCGCCATTAGCTACTATTGTACCCTCTTTATCTGTTACAATAAGATAGCCATCTTGGCCTATTCGTATATTCTTACTCATTTCAGATAATTTTTTTAAATTTATGTCCAGAGCTATGACCCCTTTGAATTTTGAATTTGTATCCTTAATTGGGCTTATAGCCGACATTACCATAGAACCAGATGATGTTTTATATACATCTGTAAATGAAATCTCATCCTTATTTTTTTTACCTTCATTGTACCAATCTCTAGTTCTAGGGTCATATCCTTTTTTTCTTGATATCGCTGGATACTGCATATATCCGCCATTATCCTCTGAAGATATAGAAACAGTTTCTACTCCATCATGAGTTTTTGTAAAATTTTCAAATTTTTTATAGGCAGAAGCTTCAAAACTTCCATTTTTAAGAGGAGTCATAGGTATTTCATCAGATTCATACTTTTTATTAACATACGAAGTTATCTGATTCTCTAAATTATTTAGTTCTTTAGAAAACATATTTATATTTTCTTCAAAAGACATAATATAATTATTAAAGCTAATATCCACCTGAGTTATTTGCTTTTCTATAGATTGGATATAATCCTCTTTGGTTTGACTTTGCACTTTGTTGTAGATTATAGAACCTAGTAAACCTAAAAACACTAAAATTAAAGACAGAAAAGAAATTATAAGCTTGTTTTTTATACTAAAAATTTTTTTCATATGTTCATACCCCACATATAATAAATTTAGGTTGATAAAGGTAACCTATAACCCTTTATTACCTGTATATTTATACAGGTGATTTCTGTATAATAACTATATTAGATAGAGTGATGTCGAACCCTCCATGAGGGATGGATATCGTTATTGAAAGACTGAAGCCTCTGTCTGATAAGCAGTTTATGAATAAGTTGGATGCCGGGTCAACTTGAGTACCTCGAATATACAATAAGGCAGTAACGTTTATCAGTACAGTGGAATCTATATAAAAAATATTTTAATTGTAGGTGATGTTTATGTTTTATCTAGGTATTGATATTGCAAAAGCACTCATGTTGCTTCTCTTATGGATGAAAAGCTAAGATTATATTCAAAGCACATTCGTTCTATAATACTTCTGAAGGTGCTCAGACTCTTTCAAAAAAATTGCACCATATTCATCTGAACTTGAAATTGGATCGGAAGCTACTGGTCATTACTGGCTATCTATTTATTCCTTTCTCTTTACATATTTCGTATATTTACCCTTAAAGGTATTATCGGACGTAAATTTTAAAAATATAGTCTATAGATGAGCATTTTCTTCAAAAAAATAATAGGCCAGTATGTTAGTTTATTTCCTATCATACTGCGTTGTCAGAAGCCGCCAATAGCTCCACTATGAATAGAACTTGACGCTTTGTCTGATATGAAATAATTATTATTTTCCAGATGCCTAACTATCTGATATTATAAGAATATAGAAACATTTAATGGAGGTATTTATTATGAGAATATTATTTGTGCAGTACCCAAAATGTACTACTTGTATTAAAGCTAAAAAGTGGTTAGTTGAAAATAATGTGGATTTTGAAGATAGACATATAGTTGAAAATAATCCTACAAAAGAAGAATTAAAGGCATGGTTACATAAAAGTGGCTTGCCTATAAATAAATTTTTCAATAGTAGTGGAAAGTTATATAAAGAGATGAATCTTAAAGATAAAGTCAAAACTTCTAGTGAAGAAGATCTTTTAGATATATTATCTTCCAATGGAATGATTGTAAAAAGACCAATAGTTGTAGGAGAAGATTTTGTTTTAGTAGGATTTAAAGAAGAACAGTGGGCAGAGAAACTTAAATAATTAGAAAATTATTAGAGCATTGGAGAAATCTAATGCTCTAATTTATTTATTAACTTTTAATATATAAAAAGTTTTATGGAAAAATTTCACTTTATTATTGTAAAGTAAATTCCATTAAAAATATAATTTATAAGGGAATTATAAAGTTTTATAAATTTTATCTGAATATAGTTTATAATTGGAAACGTAGGAGGGACCTTTCTATGAAAGAAAAGATATTAATTGTTGAAGATGATGAGGAAATAGCTTTATGTATAAAAGAGTATGTTGAAAATAATGGTTATAGAACTCTTTGGGCATCTACAGGAAAAGAGGGATATGAGGAATTTAAAAGAGGTAAATTTCAACTACTAATAATAGATATTATGATGCCTGAAATGGATGGACTAACTCTTTGTAAGAATATAAGGCTTACCAGCGATATACCTATAATTATTCTTAGTGCGAAAAGTGAAGATTATGATAAAGTGAAGGGATTAAATTTAGGAGCTGATGATTATGTAACCAAGCCTTTTAGTTTGATTGAACTTCAAGCAAGAATAGAATCTAATTTAAGAAGATATAAGAGATACAATGGCATAAATGAAGATAATAATCTTTTAAAATACAAAAATGGACTTAGTATAAATAAAGAAGATAAATACGTGGAAATTGAAGGTATTAATGTACATTTAACTTCTAAAGAACTTGAATTATTTATTTTAATGGCACAAAATCCAAAGAGATCTTTTAGCAAAAAGGAACTTTATGAAATCATATGGGGAGAAGAAGGGATAGATGGAAATAATACTGTAACTGTCCATGTAAAGCAAATTAGAGATAAATTAAAGGATAATCTTAAAAAGCCAAAGTTTATTGAGACTGTATGGGGAACTGGGTATAGATTTGTAGGAGAAAAATTAATATGAGAATAAAAAAGTGGCTTACCCTATCATATATAACGGTGATGCTTATCCCTATATTAACTGGTATGATGCTTTTTCACTGGATGAAAAGTTACAATAAACAGACAGAAATAGATGATTATATCAATAATATAAAAAAGTTTGAAAAATACGATAAGTTATTAAGCAATAAAGAATTTTATACTTATCCTCTTAATGAAGTAGATTTCATTGATGAAGAGGATAGAAATAGTACTAAGATAGTTATATATGATAAAAATGGAATTAGATTATATTCGTCTATTAATGAGAGTGTATTATATTCAACTTCTAAAGAACAGCTTTATTCAAACCTCTATGAAATAAAACATGGATTTAGAGCAGATACCTTGAAAAAGCCTGTTTTTGATAGAGGAAATATAATTGGATTCTATGAAGTAACAATATTAAGAACCAAGATAATTCAAGGGGTGAATAGTGGTACTATTGTAGTGATTAGTATAGTTAGTATTGTCTTTATAGCAGTTTTAATATGGATGATTAAATTAATGAACAGGAAGTTTAATAAACCACTTCTTTTGCTAATAGAGTCCATAAAGGATTTTGCAAAAGGAGAAGAAACTTGTATAAATTATAAATCAAAGGATGAAATTGGGGAACTTATAAATCATTTTAATGATATGAAGAAGAAAATTAAAGAAAAGGATTATGAAATAGAAAGAGAGCAAAAATCAAAGGAATATATGATAGCAGCAATTTCCCATGATTTAAAAACACCATTAACATCAATAAGAGCTTATACCGAATTAATCACTTCTCAGGCGGAAGAAACCAGCAAAAGATATGCTCTTAGCATATTGAGTAAATGCGACTATATGAGTAATATGTTAGAAGATTTATTGATGTATACAATACTTTCTTCAAATTATATTATGGATTTTGTTAATGTAGATGGAGAAGAGTTTTTTCAGATGCTTCTTTCAGGTTATGAGGAAGTTTGTGAAAAAAGTAATATAAATTATAAAACGGAGATAAAGGTTAAAGGAAATTATAAGGTTGATGTTAAGCAGATGGTAAGAGTAGTTGATAATTTAATGAGTAATGCTATTAAATATACAGCCGAAGGAAAATCAATCCATATGGGAGCTTTTTCAGAAGAGTTTTCACTTTCAGATTGGATATGTGAAGAAGAAGAAAATAAACTTAGTGAATTTAGAAAAAATACTGTAGTTATATTAATTAAAAATCAGGGAGAAGAAATACCAAAAGAAGATATAGATAGAATTTTAGAACCTTTTTATAAGGTTGATAATTCAAGAAATAAAAAGGTTGGAACTGGTCTTGGATTGAGCATAGTAAATTTAATTATTAATAAGCATAATGGAGAAATATTGATTTCATCAAGTAAAGAAAAAGGTACATTAATAGCTTGTTTTATAGCAAGGGAAAGAGGAGAATTATAATGAGGAAAAAAAGACTTATTTTTATAACTATGAGTGTATTATTAAGCGTAACTGCAATTTCAGGTTGTGGAACAAAAAATAGCATTTTACCAGAAACAATAGTATCTTATGCAATGGAGTCAGAAAACAATTTTAAATCCTATTATGGAGAATCAAAAATTCGAGTATATGACAAGGACAATAAAATTGTAGAAGAAAATATTATGAAAGAATGGCAAGATATTTCTAAAGATAAAATAAGAGTTAGAATTGAGTCATATTCTAGTAATAATGAAATTGAAAGCATATCTACAAATGATGGAAATATTGTAATGTTATATAATATTAAAGAGAAAAAAGCATCAACTATGAAAAGTTTAGATGATTCAGATATGCCTATAAGATCTCAGAGAGAACAAACTAAAATATTTTTAGAAAATATAAAGAAAAGTCACAATATAAGTACTGTTGGGGAAGAAAAGATAAATGGCATGGATACTTATCATATAAAGGCAGTACCTAAAGAAAAAAATAGTATATTTGCAGATCAGGATATATGGATAGAAAAGAAAAACTGGTTTGTAGTTAAGAGTATATCCCATGATGCAGATTCAAAAGTTGAGATTGAATATACAAAGATTGACTTTTCAACTAAATTTGAGGATGAAATATTTACACAAAAAGTTCCAGAAGATGTGAAAGTAGAAAGTATTGATAGTGCTGGGCCAAAGATCAAAACTATCACATTAAAAGAAGTAAAAGGGTTTCTAGGAAAGCAATTTTTATATTTTCCTGAATCATCATCTTATAAAATTAGAGATATTAAACTTTTACAGTATGAAAGTCAATGGGCAGATGATGAAATAACTATTGATTATGAAAAAGATGGTAAACCTTATTTTAATATGACTGTTAGAAAAAATAATAAAAATTATTCAAATGATGAAGAAATTGCTGTTAACGATGAAATTATTATAAGAGGTAAAAAAGGATTCATATTTAACGCTGGCATATCTATTATTGGTTGGTCAGAAGGAGATGTGATGTATAATATAATTCCTTCTGAAGAAATTGAAGATGTAAAAGCCTTTATAAAAGAATTAGATAAAATGGAAAATTTCAATATCTAGTCAACCATCGATAGGAAATGCAGCGAAGCATGGTATATGTAAAAAGGAAGATGAAACTATATATCTATCTGTTAAAAGGAGAAAAGAACTAATTTATATTGTAGTAAGGGATAGAGAAGTGGGAACATCAGCTTACAAAGTTGAAAGTTTAAAAAATGATGAAGAAGCTCATAAATTGATAATGTAAGCATATTCTCATGTGAGACAAAAGATTAGATTGGTTAGCTATTACAATAATTTAAATAAATTATTAAAAGAGGAGCTTGATATAGAGCCAAAGGAGTAAACTAAGAAACTTTGTAAAACTTTATAAATGAATTTATAGCGGAGAATTAAAATTCTCTGCTTTTTTTGTCTGTGATAAATTTGTGAAGGTCAAATATTGACATAAAAATAATGAGTTAAAATCTGGGAATATGAAGCTTTTCTTCATATTAGGATGATTTAATTCATATTAATTAATGTTAATGTCTTAATTACTTTTAGAGAGGTTTGGGTTATTAAGGTATCAATGCATGATCTAATTTACAAGGAGGAGGAAGATGAAACAGAAAAAAATTTCTATAATTGCAATGGTGATCATCTTGTTTTTTCAGCTTTCAATTATTGCACCTGCAATTGAGATCAAAGCAGTAGAAATTGCAAACCCATTTCAATTTATTACAGGCATAAGCCTCACAGATGCAAAAGGAGAACCTATTGACAGCCAGTCTAATCCAATTAGTAGAAATGCAGAGATTAAATTGAATTATACTTTTACAATCCCAGATGGAGTATCAGTAAAACAAGATGACACTTATACCATGCAGATACCAAAGGAAATACAGATATTAGATGAAATGTCTTTTTCACTTAATGCTGAAAATGGCGAATCTATAGGAACATGCACTATAGGTACTGATGGAAAAGTTAATATTGTTTTTAATGATTGCCCAGAAGAACACCCAGATATTTCAGGAGATTTTTATGTGCAAGCTCGTTTTAATGAGGAGCAAATAGGAGATAAAAATCCTGTACCAATTACTTTTCATCTTGGAGGATCTAACGATTCTGCTACTATAGAGGTGAATTTTGAGCAACCTGTAAATCCAGATATTCCTGTTGATAAAGAAGGAATTGATAATCCACCTATTACACCTGGAACTAACACTAATGAAGAAGAACCTACAAAGGTATTTCAGTTTATTACTGGTATAAGTCTTACAGATGAAAAGGGAGATCCCATTGATAAAGATTGTAAGCCAATTAACAAAAATTCAGTAGTTAGATTAAATTATGCTTTTGCAATACCAAATGAAGTACAGGTAAAAAAAGGTGACATCTATACCATGGAGATACCAAAGGAAATAGAGATATTATATGAAATGTCTTTTTCTCTTAATGATGAAGATGGTGAATCCCTTGGTACATGTACTATAGGCACTGATAAAAAAGTTACTATTGTTTTTACCGATTACGCAGAGCGTCATTCAAATGTATCAGGATATTTTTATGTAGAAACTCATTTTGATGAGAAAGAAATAGGAGATGGAAATCCTGTAACAATTACTTTTGACCTTGGAGGAACTGGTGATCCTGTTACTATAGAGGTGAATTTTGAACAACCTCAAACTCCAGAAGCTTCTATTTATAAAGAAGGATACTATGATGCATCTAAAAATGAAATCACATGGAAAGTAATAATTAATCCAGAAAATGTAAAGATCAATAATGCACAGATTATTGATGATATACAAGAAGGTCAAGAATTTGTAGCAAATTCTGTTAAAGTTAACGGTAGGGATGCATATGGTGCAAATTATAGCTATGATACAGGAAACAGCAAATTAGTATACAATTTCCCTGATGTTATTAATACTGAGCAGATAATAACATTTAAAACTAAGGTTATAGATCCAAAGGTCTTTGAATCTGAAGGAAACAGAACCTACCAATATAATAAAGCAACTTTGAATCACGATGGAGTTAGTATAGAGTCAAATGAAGCTTCAGTGGAAATCTATACAGATTATATAAGAAAAAATGGAAACTATGATGCAACAACAAAAAAGATAAATTGGATTATTTATGTGAATAATAATGCTCAATACATTCTAAATGCAGTGGTTACAGATGATATACCTGAAGGACTTACATTGACTAAAGGGTCTGTAAAGTTAGACGGAGTTGAAATCACTAATTATACAATGGAAGGTCAAAAATTCACATATAGTTTTCCAACTGCAATTAATGAACCACACCAAATCACATTTTCAACAGATGTAACTGACCCAGGAGCATATAATTCTAACAACTCACAACAATATAGAAATACAGTTACTTTGACAGGGACTGGAGTTCCAAGTAATGCTTCAGATAGTAAAGGAGTAGGCGTTCCAAGTAGTATTATAAGAAAAGAAGGGGTAGGGTATAATGCTGCTACAGGAGAAATTACCTGGAGAATCATTATAAATAGCAATAAGACTGCAATTGATAATGCAATAGTTAAAGATGAGATCAGATTAGGTCAAGAATATGTGGAAGGATCAGCAAAAATTGATAATGGAGCAGATGCAAATGGCTTCAACTATATAAAAGCAGATCAAAATGATAAAGAAAAAGCTGGAACTCTCACATATAAGTTTAATAAACGAATTAATGATACCTATACGATTACTTTTAGAACAAAGGTAACTGATCCTAAAGTATTTGCAGGAAATGCAAATAAGGACTATTACAATGTTGCTATATTGACTGGTGATAATATACCACCTTCAAATCATCAAGGAACTCAAAGAGTTCAAAGTCAAGTAATTAACAAAGCAAGTGCAGATTTTGATTATACAACTAGAGAAATAACTTGGAGAATTGTAGTTAATAAGAACAAAATGATTCTTTCAAATGCTCATGTTATAGATGTCATAAGTGAGGGACAAGAATTTGTTGATGATTCTGTTACGATAAATGGAGATAATGCTAATAACGAAAACTATAGTTATGACAAGAAGACTAATACATTAAGATACAATTTTCCTCCTAAGATTGATTCACAGCAAGTAATTACTTTTAAGACAAAAATTAAAGATCTTTCAGAGTTTGCAACCAATGGTGAAAAGCAGTACCAAAATACTGCAACTTTAATTGATGATTTAGTGCCAGGAGGTGTAGAAAGTACTGGAACTGCCAAGATAAAAAACACCATAATTGGGAAAAATGCAAATTACACATTAGGAAAGTCTTACATTGATTGGGAAGTAACCATCAATTCAAATAAGATTCTAATGAAGGATGTTTCTATAACAGATATACTTCAAGAAGGATTAGAATTAGATACTACTTCAGTAAAACTATATAAACAAATTTTGAAACCAGATGGAACTCTTATAAAAGGTGATGAAGTTGCACTGATTGAAAATAGTGTAAAGTATGATTTTGCAACAAGAGAATTTATCTTTACATTACCTAATTTAACTAGTGAAGCATATCTATTAACTTTCAGAACGGATGTTACAGATAAATCAAAATCACCATTTACAAATTCTGTTTCTCTTTCAGGAACAGGAATAACTCAATCTTCAACTTCATTAGGAGTAGTTGTTTCATTCCAAGGATCCGGTGGTGGTGGTACTGGAACAACTGGAAGTATTAAGGTTATAAAGGTAGATGGCAAAGATTCAACGAAAAAACTTCAAGGTGCAGTTTTTGAATTATTTGATTTATATCAGAATGTCATAAGGACTTCAGCCATAACAGGAGAAAATGGTGAAATTGTATTTGATAAGCTTAAATTTGATATTGACTACTATGTGAGGGAAAAAACTCCTCCAACAGGATATAAGTTAAGTAATGAATTATATAAATTCCAACTTAAAAATAGTAATGATAAAAAGGAAATAACCTATAATTATAAAAATGATAAGATTACTGGCGTAATAGAATTCTACAAGATAGGGGAAGAAAAAAATCCACTTAAAGGTGCAGAATTCAAACTCTATAAGGATACTGATAAAAACTTTGAGAATCCTTTAGATATGGCAACCAGTGATGAAAATGGATGTGTTCAATTTAAAAATATAGAGTATGGAAGCTACAATATAAAGGAAACAAAAGCACCTACTGGTTATAATCTTTCTACTGAGATTATAACTGCAACTATTGATAAAGATGGATCTACAATACAGGGAAATCCATATGAAATTTCTAATAGAAAAATTAGAGGCAGTGTAGAGTTTTATAAAGTAGGAGAATCTGGAGCTCCGCTTAAAGGTGCAGAATTCAAACTCTATAATGATACTGATAAGAATTTTGAAAATCCTTTAGATACGGCAACAAGTGATGAAAATGGATGTGTTCAATTTAAAAATGTAGAGTATGGAAGCTACAATATAAAGGAAACAAAAGCACCTACTGGTTATAATCTTTCTACTGAGATTATAACTGCAATTATTGATAAAGATGGATCTACAATACAGGGAAATCCATATGAAATTTCTAATAGAAAAATTAGAGGAAGTATAGAGTTTTATAAAGTAGGAGAATCAGGAGCTCCACTTAAAGGTGCAGAATTCAAACTTTACAATAGTATGGATAAAAAGTTTGAAAAACCTTTAGATACTGTGGTTAGTGATGAAAAAGGTCATGTCCAATTTAAGAATGTAGAATATGGAGATTACAATATAAAAGAAACAAAAGCACCTTCTGGATATAGTACTTCAACTAAAGTTATTACTGCAACTATTCATGAAGATGGAGTTATAGTTCATGCAGAACCATATAAATTCTCTAATACAAAGATTCCAAACAATCCAGGGAATGTGGATGACCCAAGGATAAAGGATGATACAAAAATTAGAGGAACAATAGAATTTTATAAAGCAGGAGAACATGGAAATATGCTTAAAGGTGCAGAATTTAAGCTTTATAAGGATAGTGATAGAGACTTTAAAAATCCTTTAGATACTGCAACCAGTGATGGAAGCGGACGTGTTCAATTTAGGGGCGTAGAGTATGGTGATTATAAGATAAGAGAGACAAAGGCACCTGCTGGATATAGCATTTCTACTCAAGTTATTACTGCAACTATCAATAAAGATGGAGTTACAGTACATGCATCTCCATATACAGTTTTAAATATAGTGATTAAAGGAAGAATAGAGCTTTATAAGGTTGGAGAAGATGGAAGTATGCTTGAGGGTGCAGAATTTAAGCTTTATAAATATACTGATAGAGAGTTTGAAAATCCTTTAGATACTGCAACTAGTGATGTAAAAGGACGTGTTCAATTTAATAATGTAGACTATGGAAGTTATACAGTAAAGGAAACAAAAGCACCAAAAGGATACAGTATTTCAGATAAGGAAATTTTTGTTGATGTAGCTGAGTATGAAAAAACCTATGAGTTAGGAAATATTAAAAATGACAAAATCAAATCAGTTATTAAGATCAAAAAGCTAGATCAGCAAGGTAGAGCCCTTCAGGGAGCGGAATTTACACTATATGATTCTAAAGGTAAGGCAGTAAATACTTCCCTATCAGGAGCAGATGGAGTTGTACTATTTAAAGATGTTATATATGGAAACTATAAAGTTATAGAGACAAAGGCTCCTAAAGGATATATGGCATCACAGGATAAAATAGAAGTATTTGTTGATAAGAATGGTGCAACTTATGCTTATGAGTTTAAAAATAGTGAAATCAGAGGAACAATTGAAATTAAAAAGACTGATATAAATGGCAATTCATTGCAAGGAGCAGAGTTCACATTATATGACAAGGCAGGAAAAGAGGTAGCTGTAACAGTAGGTGATAAGAACGGAATTGCAATGTTTAGGAATGTCAGCTATGGAGCTTATACCATTAAGGAAACAAAGGCACCTAAGGGATATAACTTAAATGATGAGATTTTAAAGATTTCAATTGATTCTACAAAGATACAGAGACTTGTTGTACAGAATGAACATGAAGCTGTTTTTATAGAAGACACTTCAAATCTTTCTCGAACTGGAGATCTTCCTCAAACTGGAGGCAGAATAAGTAATAGAATTTTAATGTTTATAGGAAGTATATCAATTCTTATGGGAATTGGATTTATATTTAAAAGAAAAGAAAATTAGACTAGCTAATTTTAATAAAGTATGTTTTAAAGTTACATTACTTTACAAATAATCAAAAATAGAATGAACCAAACACTAAATCCTATAGAAACTAATTGTAGTTTAAACAAATAATTAGAAAGGATGTGTTTGGTTCTATTTTATTTATTAGATGTTTTTAAGAGTTTTTTATAATCTATAAAAAATAAAAAGATTCAAAATAATTATTGACATTAACGTTGCGTAAAGGTGTAAAGTAGTGTTGTGAGGAGGTGGAGGTATGGAATATACAGTGCAAAAACTAGGTAGGTTAGCAGGTATTAGTACTAGAACACTTAGGTATTATGATGAAATAGGAATTCTTAAGCCGGCAAGAATCAATTCATCAGGATATAGAATTTATGGTAAAGAAGAAGTTGATAGATTACAACAAATATTGTTTTATAGAGAATTAGGTGTAAGTTTAGACAGTATAAAAAATATAATCACTTCACCTTCCTTTGATGAAATAGCTGCACTTAGAGAACATCGAGAAAAACTCCTAGAAAAAAGAAAACAGTTAGATTTGTTAATAACTAATGTGGATAAAACCATAAGCTTAACAGAAGGGGGGATTAAAATGAGTGATCAGGAAAAATTTGAAGGGTTTAAACAAAAAATGATTGATGATAATGAAAAAAAGTATGGTAAAGAAATTCGAAAAAAATATGGAAATGATGTAATTGATAAATCCAATAAAATGATCAAAGGCATGACTGAGGAACAATATAAACAGTGGGAAGAACTAGGTGAAACTGTGATTGATACACTAAAAGCAGCCTTTAAAGCTGGTGATCCAGCAGGTGAGCTTGCACAAAAAGCAGCAGATTTGCACCGTCAATGGCTAAATTATTCTTGGGATCATTATACTAAAGAAGCACATGCAGGTCTTGCACAAATGTATGTTAATGATGAAAGATTCACAGCATATTACGATAAAGATCAGCCAGGAACAGCAGCGTTTTTACGAGATGCAATTCTTATTTATACAGGTATGAAGGAATAGGGTTTACAATATAAAAGAAAAAGCGATTGGTTAAAGCCAGCCGCTTTTCTTTATGGTAAAAATTGTAAAAAAACTTCATGGCAATGGTTATAATGCTGAAAATCTTGAAAAAGATGTGCTTTTAGCTTCATATAAAAAATGTAGCAGGGTTAGTAATAGAATTAAAAGTAGCTAAAAGGAAATAATAAAAAAGAAAAAACATTTGGGGAGGACAGTTATATGGAAAAACTTAAAGATGCCATTGAGAGAATAAAGATACTTCAATGTCCAACAGGTGATGTAGAAAACAGAGTTACAGGAATACTTGAGGACTATGGAGTGGCAAATAAAAAAGAAATAACCGTAAATAGAAATGAAGAGCTAGATAGTATTGGTGCACAAGCCTATAGTGTACAAATTGGTGGAAATAAGGAATCTGTTGTGGTCTTAGCAAGATCAGGAAAAGATGATTATGTAGCTGAGGTTGTAGATGTTTATATGAATTAATTTATAAAAATATCTAAAGGTAGTGCAGCATAGGCATTCTCGTTTCTTTAATAAATAAGCAATAAGATTTATCAAAGAAAGTAAATAAAAGATTAAAGATACACCAATAATTGGATAAAAATTAAGTTGTTTAGTAGAGGAGGTATCATTGTGGAAAAAGATAAAGTTAAAGATAGTTTTATGGAAGTATCTATTGAAAAACATGAAACAGCTGCTTGGGCTGATATTCATAAAACTAAACCAGTTTCTAGAGTTACTGTACCTAGCGAAAGAAGTGTAAAAAATGCTAAAGAATATGTAGATGGAAATGAGAAATAAATAATTGCTTCAAATTAAAAATTAAGTTATAACGAAGCAATAAAAAAAGTCTAACTTTTGAGTCACAGTACACAAGGTTAGACTTTTTAAAAATTTTAAGTTTTTAATATTGCATTTCTGCTAATCTTCTATAGATATCATATCTCTCACGAGCATGAGTTTCTGATAGTCTAAACAGCTCTTCTGCATTATCAGGGAAAGTTTTCGTTAAAGATGAGTAACGTATTTCGCCAGTGATAAAGTCTCTATAAGATTCTTTAGGCTCCTTAGAATCTAATACAAATGGATTTTTACCTTCATTTTTTAGTAAAGGATTATATCTGTACAGATGCCAATATCCGGATTCTACTGCTTTTCTTTCTTCTGCTATACTAGTTCCCATTCCAGTTTTAATTCCATGGCTTATACAAGGTGCATAAGCAATAATTAATGATGGTCCCTTATAAGCTTCAGCTTCCGTAATAGCTTTAATAGTGTGATTCATATTAGCACCCATAGATATTTGAGTTACATAAACATCTCCATAGCTCATAGCCATTAATCCAAGGTCTTTCTTTCTTAATTTTTTGCCCGCCGCGGCAAATTTAGCTATTGCACTAGTAGGAGTTGCCTTTGAGGACTGTCCTCCCGTATTTGAATATATTTCTGTATCCATTACAAATATATTTACGTCATCACCTAAAGACAATACATGATCTAATCCGCCGTATCCTATATCATATGCCCAGCCATCTCCACCAATTAACCAGTGAGATTTCTTAATTAAATAGTCCTTTTTATTCATTATTTCTTTTAATAAATTAATTTCTTTAAAGTTTTCCTTATTTATAGCTTCTAA
Organism: Clostridium sp. UBA6640; assembly: GCF_002455975.1. Lineage (GTDB taxonomy): Bacteria > Bacillota > Clostridia > Clostridiales > Clostridiaceae > Clostridium_J. The sequence continues at coordinate 88,944 of NZ_DKLM01000083.1, read as the reverse complement.
TATTTTTGTAGTAGCTACTTTTGAAATATCAGCATCATCAATTCCCTCTAACCATTCCGTAAAGGCTTCCTTTAGTTCAGTGCTAATTTCCATTGTTAATGCTTCTTTCATTAGGTCAGCCAATCGTTCTCTCATTTGTTTAACAGCTAGGAACATTCCATATCCATATTCAGCATTATCTTCAAATAATGAATTACCCCAAGAAGGTCCTTTGCCAGCAGCATTTGTAGTATAAGCCATAGATGGTGCGCTAGCTCCCCAAATAGAAGAACAACCTGTAGCATTAGCAATCATCATTCTATCTCCATAAAGTTGAGTTAATAGTTTTATGTAAGGGGTTTCACCACATCCAGGACAAGCACCGTGGAATTCTAATAATGGTTTTGCAAATTGACTTCCTTTTAATGTATGTAAGCTCATTAAACCTTCTTTAGTAGTAATATTATTAATAGCAAATTCAAAGTTTTCACTTTGTTCTTTAATTTGTTCTTCAGCAGGTTTCATTATTAAAGCTTTACCTGGAGCAGGACATATATCTGCACAGTTACTACAGCCAGTACAATCAAGTGGACTTATTTGAATACGATAATGTAAATCTTCAAAGCCTTTACCTAGTGGTTTTTTAGTTACCAAGGTATCTGGTGCCTTTTCTTTTTCTTCATCATTTAGTAAACAAGCTCTTATTACAGCGTGAGGACAAACGTAAGAGCATTGATTACATTGAATACATTTATCAATTTGCCATTCAGGAATCATAACAGCAATACCACGTTTTTCATAAGCTGTTACACCTGGAGGATAAGATCCATCTTCCATACCATTAAAGGCACTGACAGGAAGCTCATCACCTTCATGCCTTGCCATAGGTCTTTCGATTTTTTCAATAAATTCAGGTACTTCTTTTTTAGCTATATTTGTATCCGTGGAATTTGCCCAATTTGTAGGAACGTTGATTTTATGAATTGCTGTTACACCACTATTAATAGCTGCTTTATTTGCTTCTACTATATCTTGACCTTTTTTACCATAAACATTTTCAACAGATTCTTTTAAATATTCTAGTGCTTGTTCTATAGGTATAATATTAGCTAATTTAAAGAATGCAGATTGCATTATCATATTGATTCTAGAGCCTAATCCTAATTCTTCTGCTATAGAAATAGCATCGATTATATAGAATTGAATGTTGTTTTCTGCAATGTATTTTTTTACTGAAGCAGGAAGTTTATCATCTAATTCAGTTTCACTCCAAGGACAGTTTAATACAAAAGTTCCATTTTTCTTTAAACCTTTTAATACATCTATGCTGTATAAAAAGGATTTATTATGACAAGCCACATAGTCTGCTTCATAGACTAGATATGGAGATTTTATTGGTTTGCTACCGAATCTTAAGTGAGATACAGTACTTCCACCAGATTTTTTACTGTCGTAGGAGAAGTAAGCTTGTGAATAGAGATCTGTATTATCACCAATAATTTTAATTGCAGTTTTATTAGCACCAACTGTTCCATCAGACCCTAAGCCATAAAATTTACATCTTATAGTTCCTTCAGGAGTAGTTTCAATTATATCTTCTTCAGGTAAGGAAGTATTAGTAACATCATCTACAATTCCTATAGTAAACCTATCTTTTGGCTCAGTATTTTTAAGATTATTAAATACAGCTAAAATCTGTGATGGCCTGGTGTCCTTAGAAGCTAAACCATATCTTCCGCCAACTATAATAGGTTTATTTGGGTGATTATAAAATAATTTTAATACATCTAAATATAATGGTTCACCTACAGAACCAGGTTCTTTAGTACGATCTAGTACAGCAATTTTTTTAACTGATTTAGGAAGAACTTTAAAGAAATAATCAGGAGAAAATGGTCTATATAGATGTACTTTAAGAACACCTACTTTTTCACCTTTTTTCATTAAATAATCTATAGTTTCTTCTATAGTATCGCAAACAGAACCCATTGCAATAATTATATGCTCTGCATTAGGATCTCCATAGTAATCAAAAGGGTGATATATTCTTCCAGTGATTTTTTCAATCTCTCTCATATAGTTCTCTACTATATCAGGAGTTGCATCATAAAATTTATTTGCAGCTTCTCTTTGTTGAAAGTAGATATCAGGATTTTGAGCTGTTCCTTTAACGGAGGGATGCTCAGGATTTAAAGAACTATCTCTAAAACTTTGTATTGCGTCATAGTCAACAATTTTTGCAATATCATCATAATCTATAACTTCAATCTTTTGATATTCATGAGATGTTCTAAAGCCATCAAAGAAGTGTAAGAAAGGTATTCTTGCTTTAATAGCAGATAAATGAGCAACATTGGCTAAATCCATAACTTCTTGAACATTTGATGAAGCTAAAAGAGCAAATCCTGTTTGTCTTGTAGCCATAACATCTTGATGATCTCCAAAAATTGATAGAGCATGAGTAGCAATTGCACGAGCACTTACATGAAATACTCCAGGCAATAGCTCTCCAGCAATTTTATACATATTAGGAACCATTAAAAGTAATCCTTGAGAAGCAGTATATGTAGTTGTCAGTGCACCAGCCACTAAAGATCCGTGAACAGCACCAGCAGCACCAGCTTCTGATTGCATTTCAACAATCTTAACTGGTTGCCCAAAGATATTTTTTTTACCATGAGCAGACCACTCATCTACCCCTTCAGCCATGGGAGTAGAAGGTGTTATTGGATAAATAGCTGCAACTTCAGTAAAAGCATAAGAAGCTTCAGCAGCAGCTTGATTTCCATCCATGGTTTTCATTTGCTTTGGCATATTGAATTCCTCCTTATTATAATTTAAATAACCCACATTCTTCACTAGTATTTACTAGCAACTAACATTGAATTCATAAATAACACAAATTAATTAATGTTATTCTTTAAAGTGATTTTTTCATAATAATTAGTTAGAATAAAATTAGTAGTTAATAGAATAAAGATCATAGAAAAAGAAATCTATAGTTAGTGAAAGGATAAATAATATGAATCTTAAGTTAGAAGCAAGTATTATGAATAAATCTGAACTTAAAGAGTGTACCAATCTTATGGTGAAAGTTTTTAGCAGTGAACCATGGTTTGACAAGTGGGAGTCAATAGAACATGCAGCTAATTATTTAAAAGAATTTATGGACAATCCTGTATTTATTGGATTTGTGATTAGAAAAAATGACAATATAGTAGGTGCTTGTTTTGGACATACAAGAAGTTGGTATGAAGGTAAAGAATATTATATAGATGAATACTTTATAGATAATGATTTACAAAGCGGTGGTGTGGGGTCAAAATTAATGAACTATATTAAAGAATATGTGGCATCAAAAAGTATTCACTGTATTACGCTGATTACAAAAAAAGATGTTCTAGCTCGTAAATTTTATGAAAAGCATGGCTTTAAATGCAATGAAGATAATATCTTTATGTATAACATTTTTTAGTATAATAAGCATTGAAAATTTGATTAGGAATGATGCTATTGTTGATATAGTTGTGTGAAATGATGATAAAGAAATAATTATAAGTAAAAATATGTTAATAAATACAATAATGGTATAATATTTATGTAAAATGATGCATGTTATGAAATTAGGATTACTAATACAATCTTTTTGTTTGGAAGGAGAATGGGGATTGTTAGAGATAAAGAAAGCAAACAGTGATGATGCTCAATTAATTACTGACATAAAAATAAAATCATACAATAAAGAAATTAATACTTATTTAGGAAGGAATGGAGGCCCTCAAGGATATAATGAGGTGGAGTCTCAAATTTATATTATTAAAAATTTTATTGCTTATAAAATTGAATTAGATAATCAAATTATAGGGGCATTATTTCTTATCCCTTTAGGTGATAATAAGATGAGATTTGAAGATTTTGTAATAGAACCATCATTTCAAGGAAAAGGCTACGGTTATAGAGTAATGGAACTGATTGAAAAAACATATCCAGATATTAATGAATGGCAACTTTCTACACCTGTATTCAGTGTAGGTAATCAACATTTATATGAAAAATTTGGTTATATAGAAGTTTCAAGAAATGAAGATGAAATTGAATATATAAAGAAAATTCAATTGTAAGCAATGTTCTTTAATTAAAAGCTAGTCCAAGTTTGAGTTAAAACTTGGACTAGCTGTATTTAGTGTGTATATATCAACAACTTAGCCTAACAGAGCCTATTTATAAAATCAAAAGAAGCGATAAACGTCGATTCTTTTTTCAAGGATACATATATGTACATAAGGGACGGTTCATAATTATAATCAATTTACTCTTTATCCTGGAAGAAGGTTACAAATTTATTATGAAAAATAATATGTTATATATATTGAATGGCTAGACTATGAAGAGGTTAAGGTGAAAAATATTAAGAAGTATTCAAAATAACAAGGGTTATTATCTTCACCAAATTTTAAAAAATATGTTATAGTATTTGTAATTGAACATTTAGAGCTAATAAATATAATTAAATAATTATGTTTATTAGAATCAATAACTTATGAGGATAACAGTATGGAGGATTTGTATGTGGGGTAACATAGTAAGGCAAAGAAGCAGAATGGTTAATAGGATAAATATAGGCAGACGAAAAAGAAGAAAAAAAACTAACATGTTTGGAAAAATACTTTTTTTAGCTATGCTGATATTTATTTCATATATATCAATAAATTATTTTATTAAAGAGGATAATATCACTTTAAGTGATTCAGAAATAAGTCTTTATATAAATGCAGCTGATGATGTAAGTAGGGGAAAACTTCAAGTTAATTGGAAATACTTAGCTGCTATTGATGGAGTTAGATATAAAAAAGATTTTTCAAAAGCTAATACTGAAAATTTAAAAGAATTAGGTGAAAATTTTTTAGAGAAAGACGGTGCAAGTAATAAAAAAGATACCTATAAACTTATAAATTTGGAAGATATGTTAAATAAGTTATCTTTTAATAAAAAAGAAAAAGAAAAAGTGCATAAATATTTATCTGAGTTAGAACTTACAGGATTAGCAAGTGATAATTTAAGAAAAGATTCTCAATATAGGGCTTTTGTTGAGGAACTTTCTCCTAAAGCCATTGAATTATATAATAAGCACGGAATTCTTCCTTCTATAACAATAGGTCAAGCTATATTAGAATCTGGTTGGGGAAAATCGGATTTAAGTGTTAAAGCAAATAACTTATTTGGGATAAAAGCTGATAGTAGCTGGAAGGGGGAAAGCGTAAGTATGACTACATCAGAATATTATAATGAGGTTATACAAGATAAATTTAGACGGTATAAAAATAAAACAGATTCTTTAGATGACTATGGCAAGTTTCTTGTTGAAAATGATAGATATAAGAAAAACGGACTTTTTGAGGCCACTCAATATATTGGACAAGCTAAAGCGCTTGAGAATGCTGGATACAGTACTAAGCAAGATGAGAATGGAAATAACATATATTCTAATTTATTGATTAATGTAATAAAAGAAAATGATTTACAGCTTATTGATAATGTGGTACAAAGCCAAAAATAATTATTAAAGAAGTATTATTAAAGAAGTAGACAAGATTTCTTTAGTTAAAAAAATTATATAAGGGACGGTTCATAATTATATTCTAAATGATATTATAATATTTTATAAGAATAAAAATGAATCGTCCCTTATATATTAAAAGTGTGGCCCATGGTAGTATTTATGGTATCCAAATAGGTACTATATTACATAATAGTGTCTACTTGATAAAAAATATATAACTGTTAATCTAGTTATATAAGGATACTTATGATAGGAGGTTTATATAATGGAATATTTTGAAGTCATTAAAGAAAGACACAGTGTGAGGTCTTATAAATCTAATGAGGTTGAGCAGGAAAAGCTAGACATGATCTTGGAAGCTGCAAGGTTAGCACCTACCGCTGTGAATTGGCAGGCATTTAAAATTATTGTTATATCTACCAAAGGAAGAGAAGAAGAATTGAAAAAAATATATAAAACAGATTGGTTTGTTGAAGCACCATTAATTCTTGGCGTTTGTTCAATTCCTGAAAAATGTTGGTCAAGAAGAGATGGAAAAAGTTATAGTGATGTAGATGCTGCTATTGTAATGGATCATATAATATTAGCAGCTACGGACTTAGGGCTTGGAACTTGCTGGATTGGTGCATTTGACCCTCAAGCTGCAAGAGATATATTAGAGCTTAATCCTTCGTGGGAACCTATAGCATTTACACCTATAGGATATGCTAAGGAAACAACTTTTAAAAGGGTAAGAAAGTCTATAGAAGATATTGTTGTCTATAAATAATATAGCTAAATCTCAGTATAGGAGTGAGCAATTATATTGGGAACCTTATTTGATGAAACCATGATTAATAAAATGAAAATTAAAAATAGAATTATTCGTTCAGCAATATATATCTTGCAATAAATGCTTTAAAACGACGGGAAATAGATGTATATTTAATCTTTAAAAAAGTTTGAAATCCCCGCTAATTACTGTGGGGATTTGTCATCTTTAACATTTTCACATAAGTGGTCAATATACTCATTTGCCCAATCACACATTAACTGTAATATTGGTACTACACTTTTTCCTAAATCAGAAAGAGAATATTCTACTTTAGGAGGAACTTGTGCATATGCTTTTCTTATTATAAAACCATCATTTTCTAAATCTCTTAATTGCTGCGTTAACATTTTTTGTGTAACTTTAGGTAAAAGCCTTTTAAGCTCACCAAATCTTAATGTTTCTTTTGATAAATGCCATAAAATTAATGATTTCCACTTTCCACCGATTAAATCAATTGTCAATTCCATTGAACATTGATATTCTTTATTTTTTATTTTAACCACAATAAACACCCCTATCTATGGCAGATTGCTAATAGTATCAAATTTAACGCTACTAAACTTAAAGATATGTACTTCCTAAAATATACATTATTATTATATCATGAGAATACAGCAGAGTTAGTATAATAATATTTTAAATAAAGATAATATTGACTTGTGCATCTTAATGCATATATAATAAGAATATGATGAATGATAAAAATTTAAAATGTAATACGGATTGTATAAAAGACATTGAAGAAATCTTTGATAATGAACTGTTTAAAGTATTATCAGAACCTATTAGGTGTGAGATAATCAAATATTTAGCTATTAATGGAGAAAGTGACATAAGCACTATTGCTGGCAATTTTGTTCAAGATCGTTCAGTAATATCTAGACATTTAAATCAAATATACAAGTTAAATTTACTTACTATGAGAAAAGAGGAGAGAAGGACAATTTATAATTTAAATGCTTTAGAGCTTTTAAATAAGTTTGAATTAACCACTGAAAAAATTAGGCTGTTAATAGAAGATTGTAACCCATAGAACTTCAGTGGGTAATTTTCTTGCTACATATGTGCATATGTGCACACTATACCATTTAGGAGGAGTATTATGGCGACAATTTTTTATTTTTCAGGTACTGGAAACTCATTAAACATGGCGAGGAAAATTGCAGAGAAATTGGATGGAAAGTTAATGCCTATAGTAAAGGCAATGGATATTGAGGAATTTAACGACGAGGTCATAGGTATTGTAGTACCTATTTATTGCATGGATATTCCTAATATTGTAAGAGAATTCTTAGAAAAAGTTAAATTCTCAAAGGGAAGTTATATTTTTCAGGTTGTTACCTGTGGTGGTGCGGAAGGCATAGCTTTTAATACTACGAAGAAAATTCTTGAGCAAAAAGGTTTAAAGCTATCCTATGGCTTTACAGCTATTCTTCCAGATAATAGTATAGCTCTACCTACAAAAGAAGAAAAGAAAATAGAATTTCTTAAAAATGAAGAAGATTATATAAATAGCATTATATTAGCTGTAGAAGAAAGAGTTAATAACTCAAATGAGCTCAAAGAAACGATTAAGAATTTGTTCATGAGCAAAGTGCTAAAAAAAGGATTTAATTTTATTTATAAAATTGATAATAAGACTATAGATAAATCAAAGTGTGTAAAATGTGGAATTTGTGAAAAAGTTTGTCCGCTTTCTAATATTTATAAAGAAGGAGAGAATTTCATCATAGGAAATCACTGTGAAAATTGTTTCGCCTGTGCTCAATGGTGTCCAAAGAAAGCAGTTTCCATTGGAAGGCTTAATGTAAACGACAAAACACAGTATACTCATAAAAATATCACTGCCCAAGATATTAGTAATCAAAAAAATGAATATATAGTATAAAAAAGGTTATATGAAGATAATGGTAATTAAATAAGTTTTAATTACAGTTACTCAATATAGCTAGACTATAGTTAGTATAGAAATAATAATATAAAGTAATGTTAAAATAATAAGCTTAAATAAAGAATTCACCGCAAATTTGTGGTGAATTTTTCATTGTTTAAAGTAAATAAATTGCTTACATAAATAGCTTGTTTCTATATATTTACTTAAAGGGTTAAAGTTGTAACTGCAAACATCGAAATATTTAGTATAAAGGTTACTCTTTTCCTAGATAAGCAGTATAAAAAACCATTTTATATTAGTTAATACTAGATTGTAATTTATGATAAAAAAGTCCAATTTTAAAGGCTTTTATATTTATGTATAAACTCTAAATCTAACTAATGAAATTTATTTAGGAGGGTATTATGGAAATAATTTTTGAATATGAGGAAAAGGAATACTTAGCTATTAACACAATATCCGTAATAGGAGATTTTAATAATTATGATCCTATTAAAGGGCAGATGTTAAATGAAAATAATAAATGGAGTTTTAAATGTGTTCTTCCACCAGGTGAACATTATTATAAATTTTTTATTAATGGAGAATTAAGACTTAATGATCCAACAGCTAATGTATATTTACCAGATGATAATGAGGAACTTTGGTCAGTAATTATAATTAATGAACAAGATCAACGACTTTATAATAACACTCAGTACACAACCCATATAGAGAAATACAATATAACTTCTAACATTCATGAAAAAGAATTTGTCGCTAATAAGAAGAATTTTAATATGATACTAGATAAAAAAATAGTGGCAAGATTCCAATTTACTAATGTCACAGGACTACACGCGGTAACAACAGCATGGTATACACCAAAAGGAGAGCTATTTCAAATTACAGAAAATAACTTATTTACATCACAAGAAAATAACGATCCAATAATGATGTGGTTTTGGATGGATTTAGAAGATGAGACATGCAAGTATCATTATGGAACTTGGACAATGAAATTATTCATAGATGGAGAGTTTATTTTAGAAGATCAATTTAATTTACTGGAGGCAAATTCATATTCATCACAAGGGCAACTGACCTATTAGTTAAATTTAATATAAAGTGAGTTATTTATAATATTATGCTGATGCCAATGGTTAAAGACTTTAGTAATACTACGGAAATTGTGCCTACGGAGAAAAAAACAACTAAAAGTTCTGTAGGTAAATTCTTTAAATCAATGTCAGAATCGCTTTCTGTAGCTGCAAATACTGTAAAAAATGTAACAACATCAGTAGCAAATAATGTTAAGAAAACAGCAGTGTCTATAAGTGAAAGTGTTAAAAACACAGCAACTTCAGTTTCAAAAATTGTTAGAGAAACATCAAATGCAGTAAGCGAAAATATAAAAAAGGTTTCTGAATCAGTAACTAATAAAATAACAAAAACTGCCTCACAAATAGCTAGTACAGTTAAACAAGTTACAACCACTGCGCCGGGATTAAAACAAGCAGCTGAAGAGGTTAAGAATTCTGTTACAGCTATCATTAATACGACAGTAAAAACAACAGTATCTGTAAGTGAAGATGTTGTGAATGTAGCAGGTAAAGTTGAACTTTCAGTAGCTAGTATCAAAGCTGTAACAAGTGATCCTAATAGTGGAATTATAAAAAAAGCAGTAGAAACTGTAGGTATTATAAAGATTGGAATAGATTCTGTAAAAGAGCCTATAAAGAAAATACCAAATACTATTTCAACAGCTTATAAAGATATTGAAAAAAATTATGAAAATACTGTAAATAATATTAAAGATTCAATGTCTACTATTAGCACAATTAAAAAAGATATAGTATCAGTTAGCAAAGAGGTAATTTCTACTGCAAAAACTATAGCGACTGAAGTAAAAGAGACAAGTATAAGTATATCTAATACTTTAAAACAGTCTGCATCTGATATCAAAGATACAGTTAGCAAAGGTGTTAACGAAGTGACGCAGGCAGCAAAAGAAGGTTATACAGATTGCAAAAATGAAATTAATGAATCAATAGGTGGTATAAAAAATAATGGTGGAATTAATTCAGTATTAGCTTAAAAATAAATAGTTTAAATTATTTGTAGATAAAAGAAATATATATATTGTTAACTAACTTCCCTTAATATTGTTAACTAACTTCCCTTAATAGGGACGGTTCATAATATATTCTATAAATTATATTACTTTATAAGAATAAAAATGAACCATCCCTTTAATTTATTGTTTAGGACATAACTGATACCATTTATTTTCCATTGTAGGTGGAGTATAGGCTTTCATTTTATCTATCAATGATTCAGGATTATCTGCAACTAAAATAAGCTTCATATTTGACTTATTCATAAAGCCTTCATTATAGGTCTTTTCAAGCATATTTAAAAGAGGATCAAAGAAATTTGAAATATTTAATATACCAATAGGCTTTTTATGAATACCAAGTTGGGCCCAACTTAGTATTTCAAAAAATTCTTCGAAGGTACCAAGACCACCTGGAAGAGCTATAAAACCATCAGAAAGATCAGACATAGTTTGTTTTCTTTGATGCATATTTTCAACTTCAATAAGTTTGGTTAAATTTCGATGAACCATTTCGCCAGAAAAAAGAGCTTTAGGCATAACTCCTATAGCCTTTCCGTTATTTTCTAAAACTTCACTTGATACTTCACCCATAAGTCCTATTTTTGAACCACCATATACCAATTCAATTTCATTTTCTACTAATATTTTCCCCAATAATCTAGCACTTTCTTTGTATTCAGGGCGTAAGCCTAAGTTAGAGCCAGAATAAACGCATATTCTCTTCATTGATATTACCTCCAGTATTTTTAGTTAAAATTTATAATGTTAAAAGATTATCTTGATTATTGCTCATAGGTTATTAGCTAAGAGACAAATATTAATTATAATTAATGAGTTTGAATAATATAAACACCTAAAACTAATACAATAATTCCTAAAATTCTTAATGGATTTATTGTATGAATTGGATTACCAAGCAATCCAAAATGATCAAATATGACAGCAAGAATTATTTGGCCACATATAACAAGGCTAAACATATTAGCAAATCCAATTTTAGGAGAAGTAAATATGTTAGTAAATATATAAAATGCTCCTAATAATCCTCCTGTAAACATCCACCAACTTGTATTTTTAATGTTAATAAAATTTTGTTGTGAACTGGAGCCACTTAATACAGTAAAGGAGAATATTATAATAAGTGCTATAGTTCCTGCAGCAAAGCTAATAAGAGATGAAAGTATAGGACTTCCTATTTTTGACCGAAGTTCTGCATTTATACCTGCCTGTAATGTCAAGGCGAAACCTGATATTAGCGCTAGAAAGTAATATATAAATCTCACAGCATAACCTCCATATCTTTATTATTTGATTAATTTTATAAATTAATTATAATTAATTTGTAGATATAAATAAAATTGATATTTAATATAGGCGGTATACTAAAATTTTATATGTATATTAATCTTGAACTTTATAGAATTTTTTACATCACAGCTAAGTTAGGTAGTATATCTAAGGCGGCAAGAGAACTTTTTACATCCCAGCCAGCTGTTAGCCATTCTATAAAATTGTTAGAAGAAAAATTAGGAGGACAAGTATTCTATAGAACTCCAAAAGGAGTTTCGCTTACAATAGAGGGTGAAGTTTTATTCAAATATATAGAGCAGGGCTATGGGTTTATGCAGACAGCAGAAAGAAAGTTTATGGAGCTTAAAAACCTTAATTTAGGTCAATTAAGAATAGCAGTTTGTAGTACAGTATGCAAATATCACTTAATGAATTATCTAGAAAAATATAAGGAAGAGTTTCCTAATATAAAAATTTATATTACAGATAAGTCTACAAGTAAAATAGTTGAATTGTTAGAATCAGGAGAAATAGATCTTGGAATTATAAATATGAATATCAATAAAAAAGATTCACTTAATATTATAAAAACATTTAAAACACAAGATTGTTTCGTAGTAGGTGAAAAATATAAGCATATTTGTAAAAAACAAATAACTTTAAAGGAACTTACGAATAATTATCCTATTATTTTACTAGAAGATGGTGGCAATTCAAGAGACTATATTGATAAATATTTTAGCTCGAATTCTTTAGTTGCATCGCCAGAGATAGAGTTAAGCAACATGGAATTATTGATTGAATTTGCAAGAAGAGGCTTAGGGGTTTCTTGTGTTATAAAGGATTATATTCAAAATGAGTTAGAAGAAAAACAACTATATGAAGTGCCTGTTAAAGAAAAAATCCCTGAAAGAAATTTAGGAATAGTAACTAAAAAAGATATTTCTACATCCACCGCAGCAGAGAAATTTATTGGGCTTATAAATGACTTACACTAAGGGACGGTTCATTTTTACTCTTATATAATATTCTATATAAGAGTAAAAATGAGCCCTCCATTCAATATTAATAATATATTTTTGTGTTATAGCTACAGAAATCAATATAGCTATTTTATATTTTAGAATAGGAGGAAATTAAAATAAGAGGGGCGATACTTGGAGAGTGTACTTATATGGACGAAATTTTTTTAGCATTTAATAATATGCAATTGAATTATAATTGGCTAATTACAGATTATGAATGCAGCGATTATCCAGATGAAATGATGCCTTATAATAAGGAGTATGTTTGGATTTCTGGAAGGGATTTACGGAGAATTGTATGTGAAAATGAAATACAATTTATATGGGGAGTTTTTTCTGCCTTCTCTAAGGATGTTACCTTGAATGATGTTTTGAAGTACTATTTGCCGTATGCAGATGGAAATCCTGATTTTTGCGTTTAAAATATTAATATGCAACATCCTCTTGCCGAAATAGAAATAGTACCTTGGGATTCATCGCTTGTTTTGTTCATATCAAAGCATGATGAAATTGTAGAATCATTTCTTAACTATTTTCCATATGCTGAAGACTTAATAACACATAATAGTAGAGAATAAAAACATCTAATCAGCTAAGTTTCGATTAAGGGACGGTTCATTAAAATATCATATCCAAACTTTCTAATTATCATATGATAATTTTGTTTAAGGCTTTAAGGAATGGCAATAATTATAAAAAATATGATGATTGGAGGAGTTAAGGTGGCTAGAGTAGCTAGAGTATTAAGTGAAAATGGAATATATCATATTATGACTAGAAGTTTTCCTGATAAACCTTTATTTTACGATGATGAAGATAAAGAAAAAATGCTTCAGATCTTAAAAAAATTGCAGATTGAAGAAAACTTTAAAGTTTATGTTTATTGTTTAATGGATACTCATACCCATTTTTTGATAGATATTAATGGTGGAGATTTAAGTAAAATGATGAAAAAATTCAACTTAAGATATGGAGGATATCTTAGGAAGTGTAAGAAACATAAAGGACCGGTATTTAGAGATAGATATAAAAGCAAACCTATAAATAGTGATGCATACTTAATAGAAGTTTCTAAATATATACATAGAAATCCAGTAGATATAAAAGAATACAAAGAAAAGCCAGAAGAATATACATATTCAAGTTTATCATTATATCTGGGTCTAGAAAAAAATAGATTTAATCTTTGTAATGAAGAATATATAATGAGCTTTTTTGGCAGGAGAAAAAGAAGAGCAAGAGAGAATTACTATAAAACTATGTTTAATGTAGAAAAGGAAAAGCTTAAAGAAATGGAATTTGAAAATGATAAATCAGAATACAGAAGCGAGAAAGTTATTTTACTTAGAAATTGTTCGGAAAGGGAAATAGGCAACTTTGTCTGTGAGAAGACAGGCATTGGGCATGTAGAGTTAAAATTAAAACATAGAAGAAAAAGTAGGGAAGCAAAGGCTATATATGTAGTGTTTTTAACTCAGTTTGGTGGTAAAAGTCAAAAAGAGATATGTAAAACATTAGAAAATATAACACAATCTAATGTATCTGTGCTTTGCAAATACGGAGTAGAACTAATAATTAAAGATAGGTTTTATCAAACTATGTTAGATGAATTAGTAGAAGTTAATCTTCAGAAAATAGCATGTTAATATAAAAAAATATTTTTATATAGTATATTATTATGGTTACGAGAAATAGGACAAGCCTAGAATATTATGATAAAACTTTGATGAAGCCTAAGGTAATAACAAATCTAAATATATGTGATTAATTAAAATAAGCAAGAATTTTAATTTCTATCTAAGGGACGGTTCATAATTATACTCTAAATTAAGCTTTTAATTTTAGAAATAAAAATGAACCGTCCCTTAGATATTAATATGCATAATCCTGAAGATGTTTTAAAAATATCTGATAAAACATTATTTTGGGGAAAAAATGATTATTTAGTAGGATAAACAAAAATATAATCACAGAAGAAAATATTAAAAATATTTTGATGTGACTTCAAAAATAGTATCAGCGCCTCATGAAAATGAAATAACAGCAACTAGTATAGCTATAAAATAATAACTTTATTTTATAATTATGATTTGGCACAAAAAAGCTATGGGTAGAAATTTATAGCTTTTTAGAAAAATTAATATTAAATTTTTTTATATTAATTAGGTTTATACAATTGAAATTATGAAGATAAAATAAAGGCTTATTTTTAATAGTGAGCTTTTATTTATAGTTAATATCTAATGCATGGAAATTAGATGATGTGAATAAATAGATAAGTGATAGTTTGTATTTCATATAGTGATAGTGGGTATATTATAGTTTATATAGTATTAATTTTATAATGAGAAGAGTTAAAATAAAAGTATATAAACATTTATATAATGCTTTATATTACATAAATAGAGGAGAGATTATAATTGGAAGGTGGTCTTGGATCTAGTAATATTATTTTTCAAATTATTCTTGTGGTAATATTAACTTTAATAAATGCATTTTTTTCTTCTGCAGAAATGGCAATAGTATCTATGAATAAAAATAGAATTAAAATATTAGCAGAAGAAGGAAATAAGAAAGCACAATTGCTAGAAAAATTAAATGAAGAGCCCAGCAAATTATTAGCAACGATACAGGTAGGCATTACATTAGCAGGATTTTTCTCAAGTGCTTCTGCCGCTATAGGAATATCTAGTTATTTAAGGAGATATTTATCGCAATTTAATATTCCGTACGTTAATCAAATATCATTAATATCAACTACAATAATAATAGCATATTTAACTTTAGTTTTTGGAGAATTGTATCCAAAAAGAATTGCATTACAAAAATCAGAAACAATTGCAATGCTTTCTATAAAGCCTATATTAATTGTTTCAAAAATCACTGCACCATTTGTAAAACTACTTTCCTTATCGACAAATGTGCTTGTAAAACTGTCAGGATTGAGTACAGAAGATTTGGATGAAAAGATATCAAGAGAGGAACTAAAATCATTAGTTCATGTAGGAAGAGAACATGGTGTTTTTAACGAAACAGAAAGTGAAATGATAAATAGCATCATTGAATTTGATGACACGTTAGCTAAAGAGGTAATGAAACCTAGAACAGAAACATTCTTGTTGAATATAAATACTCCTATAATGGAAGCTTTAGATAAATTATTAAAAGAAAATTATTCAAGAGTACCTGTATATGAAGAAAATCCAGATAATATTATAGGTATTCTATATATGAGAGATATGCTTGCGGAAGCAAAAATAAAAGGGTTTGAAAATATAGAAATAAGGCCAATACTTCGTAAGCCATATTTTGTAATAGAAAACAAGCCTATTGATGATTTGTTTAAGGAATTGCAGGCAAAAAAAATTCATATGGCTGTTTTAATTGATGAATATGGCGGATTTTCAGGTATAGTAACAATAGAAGATTTAATTGAGGAAGTTATGGGAGAAATCAATGATGAGTATGATGAATTAGAATTACTTATTGAAAAAATAGATGACAATACGTTTCTTATCAATGGGCTTCTTTCTCTAAATGATTTTAATAGTTATTTTGATGTAGATCTTGAATGTGAGGATTTTGACACAATTGGTGGATTTTTATTAAATATAATAGGTGGCATACCTGAAACAGATGAAGAAAAATTAGTTGAGTATGAAAATTTATCATTTAAAGTAGAAGAAGTTCTTGATAAACGTATAAGTAAAATAAAAATGTATATAGAAAGATAATTACTATGCATTTATTTTTAGTTAATGAGGTTCGCAAATTTTCGTATATTAAAATCTTCTAATAAGAATGTGAGTTCTGAAAAGTTTTAGTGATAAGTATAAAAAAATCTTTTTATTAAATTATAAATAAAATTGCTTTTATTATATAAATTTATTTATAGTTATTATTCAATGGATGTAGAATGTGTAATGAAAATAAAGATTAAACACAGTTAGAGCCCTAATTTTATAAGGGCTCTTTGTATAAATGAATTTATATGTTTATTTCTCTTCTGGGTATCTTAAATTTTATTGCTCTTTCTATTTCCTCTAAGGTCTTTTCATTTTTTGGATCTATAAATAGACAAGTGTATCCTTCTTCACCAGCTCTTCCAGTTCTACCAATACGGTGTATATAACCTTCAGCATTTTCTGGAATATCATAATTATATATATGAGTAACTCCACTCACATCTAATCCTCTAGCTGCAACATCTGTAGCTATTAAGTACTGAATATCTGCATTTCGAAAAGATTTCATTATTCTTTCACGTTTTGATTGAATTAAATCACCATGTAACTTTTCACATTTAAATCCACGTCTATGAAGTGCTATTTCAAGATCATCAGCCCTTCGCTTAGTTCTGCAAAATATGATAGCCATAAATGGATTATCTTCTTTTAAAACTGCACATAGTGCATCTTGTTTTTTTCTATCTGTGGTTTCTACTACAAATTGTTTAATGTTATTAAGTGTAACTGTTTCTTTTCTTATAGCAACCATTAAAGGATCATTCATATACCTATAGGCCAATTTTTTAACTTGAGAATCCATAGTTGCAGAAAAACAAAGGGTTTGGCGCTTTTTAGGGGTTTCCTTTATGATAGCTTCAACTTCATTTTTGAATCCCATAAATAGCATCTGATCTGCTTCATCTAATACCAAGGTTTTCAATTTGCTAAGATTTACTGTTTTTCTTTTAATATGATCTAAAAGTCTACCAGGAGTTGCAATGATTAGATGGATATTTCCTTTTAATTTCTTAAGTTGTGCTCCTATATCTTTTCCGCCATATGCTGCTAAAATATTTATATCTTTAGCAGCTTTAAGCTTCATGGCTTCCTCAGTTATTTGAATAGCTAGTTCTCTTGTAGGAGACACAATCAAGGCTTGAACTGCATCTATATTAGGCGATATATTTTCAAAGATAGGAAGTAGAAAAGCAAGGGTTTTCCCTGTACCAGTTTGCGCTTCTGCTATAACATCTCTACCTTCTTTAATAAATGCAATGCTTTCTTCTTGAATTGCTGTTGGCTTATTAATGCCTGAATTTTTTAATACAGTTATTATATTTTCACTGATTCCTAAATTTTTAAAACTCATTATTTTTTTACCTTTCATCATTAAGTTATATTTTTATTTATTTAAATCAATTAATAGTATCATATTACTAAAATTAATACTAATAAAAATTATATTATTATTAGTATTAATCCGTATAGCAAATTTCATGTAAGACTAATAAAAAATAAGAAGTTATGTAAAACCATTATTTTTAACATAACTTTTTTATATTTCCTAGAGATTTCAGAAATTAAATGGTATTATAGCATTTTATAAGAATAAAAATGAACCGTCTCTTAAATTTAAATTAAAAATAATGGATGACATAACGGTGTCAGTCATTGTTATTTATAATGAATTTAAAGGATATATTTATTGATTATTTCTTAAAAGTTTCTTAGGATTAGGTTAGATAAAAAATATAGGGAGGAATAAGAATGCTTATAGACAGCCATGCACATTTATATTCAGAAAGATTCGATAGAGATAGAGATAAAATTATTAGAGATTTGAAGGATGATGGTATTGAACTAGTAATATTACCAGGAGCGTCCATTGAAAGTTCAATTGAGGCAGTTTCACTGGCAGCCGAATATGACAATTTATATGCTACTATTGGTGTTCATCCGAATAATTCAGATGAAATGGATTGTGATTCAATTGAAACTTTAAGAAATTTAGCAGGACATAGTAAAGTAATAGCTATAGGTGAATGCGGATTGGATTATCATTATAAAAATTATCAGAAAGAAGTTCAAAAGAAATGGTTTATAGAGCAAATAAGGTTGGCAAAGGAATTGGCATTGCCTGTAGTAGTTCATGATCGTGATGCAAATATTGACACTTATAATATTTTAAAGAAGGAACAGGACGGTAATTTAACTGGAGTACTACATTGTTACTCTGGAGATCTAGAACTTGCAAAAAAATATATTGATATGGGATTTTATATATCTATAGCAGGTCCTGTTACTTATAGAAGTGCTAAAAAACTTCAAGAGGTAGCAAAAGAGATACCTCTTGAATATTTGTTAATTGAAACAGATTCACCTTATTTAACACCTTCAGATCTTGGTCGAAAAAGAAATCAGCCTTCTTACGTAAGATATGTTGCAGGTACAATTGCGCAATTAAGAAAAATACCTTTTGAAAAAGTAGAGATTCAAACAAATAAAAATACGAAGAAAATTTTTAAAATTGATATTTAAAATAATATATTTTTGGAAAATTGGGGACGGTTCATTAAAAATATGAGGTAAGTATTTAAATATTTATTATGAACCGTTCTTTAAACATTAAGTATAATATATAATACAAGCATTTAAAATGAACCGTCCCTTAAAATATAATTTACACACTTTTATTTCACTATTTTTAGATTCTATCTTTATTTAATTATGCCAAAGGAAAATTGCAAAAAATCATTTATTATAACAAAAGGTTTTCTCAACCGTAGATAAGAAAATCTAATTATTCAGATTAATTTTAATCTAATTTTTTTAGTGCTTCATCAAAGTCCTTTATAATGTCTTCAATATCTTCAATTCCTACAGAAATTCTTATTAAATCCGATGTAACCCCTGAAGCTAACTGTTCTTTTTCATTAAGCTGCCTATGAGTTGTACTTGCTGGGTGGATTACTGTAGTTCTAGCATCTCCTAAATGCACCACTAGAGTGGCCAATTTTAAATTTCTAATAAACTGCTTTCCAGCCTCAATTCCTCCTTTCACTCCAAAGGTTAAAATACCACTAGCTCCTTTAGGTAAATATTTTTTAGCTAAAAGATAACTATCATGACTTTCAAGAAGAGGATACTTTACCCAATTGACCTTCTCATGTTTTTCTAAGAATTCTCCTAATTTTAAAGCATTATAGCTGTGTCTTTCCATTCTTAAATGAAGAGTTTCAACTCCTAGATTAAGTAAGAATGCATTAAAAGGGCTGGTGCATGGTCCTAAATCTCTTAATAATTGAACACGAGCTTTTACTATATAGGCGGCATTTTGAAAAGTTTCCGCATACTTAATTCCATGATAGCTTGAATCTGACTCTGTAAAGTCATTATATTTTCCATTTTCCCAGTTGAAATTTCCTCCATCTACTATAATTCCTCCTATGCTAGTTGCATGGCCATCAATATATTTTGTTGTGGAATGAATAACTATATTTGCTCCATGTTTAAGAGGATTACATAAATATGGTGTTGCTAGGGTGTTGTCCACAATAAATGGTACCCCTCTTTTCTTCGCAACTTTAGAGAACTTTTCAAAGTCCAATATATTTAATCCTGGATTTCCTATAGTTTCTCCAAAGATTGCTCTAGTGCTGTCATTAAAGCAATTAAGTAGTTCCTCTTCACTAGAATCAGGATTCACAAAGGTTACATTAATTCCAAACCTTTTTAAGGTCGTCGAGAATAGTGAAAATGTGCCGCCATAAAGTGTTGAGGCAGCCACAATATGATCACCATTTTTACAAACATTTAGTATAGATAGTACTACTGCACTCTGCCCTGATGCTACTGAAAGAGCACCAACTCCACCTTCCAATTCATTAATTTTTTCTTCAAAGGCGGCTACAGTTGGATTACTTATTCTTGAATACATATGCCCTTCTGCCTTTAAATTAAATAATGCAGCTACTTCATCTGGATCATCATACTTATATGTTGTGCTCTGGTATATTGGTAAAATTCTTGGTTCTCCTGATTTTGGACTGTATCCTCCTTGGACACATATTGTTCCCTTGTTAAGATTCAAATTATTTCTCATTATATTTTCTCCCCCTAAATCTATTTATAATGAATTTAATACATTATCAGTTTAATAATGTAATTTATTAAGCATTTTTAAAAATAAAAAAACTGCTCAAATCTTTCGATAAGAAGCAGTTATATGTCTAATAAACAGACTATTAATTTAAATAGTCCACTTCGCTTCTTATCTTTCAGGATATTTCCTGCAGGAATTAGCACATTTCTAGTTTAACGATTTAAACTAGCTGTTGCCGGGTTTCATCGGGCCAGTCCCTCAACCACTCTTGATAAGATTAATCTTTTATTTAATTTTAAAGTTAATTTTATACACATTTATAGAACTTGTCAAGAGAAAATTTTATAAATCATTAATATTATTTTCTCAATATATATTTATATATTAGAGGCGGTTAATTAAAAATATGATATAGGTATTTTAATATTTATTATGAACCGTCACTTAAACATTAAGGATAATATATAAAATACAAGTATTTAAAATGAACCGTCCCTAGAAAAATTCTAAAAGTAAATTATTTAAAATATTGTAATAAATTGTAGGGACAAGTATAATTAAAGGACATTTATTAAATGCAACAATATAAAAAGATGAATTATACAGAATTTATTAAATGAAAGGGGAGCTGTATAGATGTCTACAATAACTAATAGATTTATGATTGATATGTTTGGGAGATTTGATGAGGTTAGATATAACCGTGATTTAAGAGAAGGATTTCTTGGGGTACAAGCTTGTCAATATGAAAGTGAGGAGAAAATATTTAATTTACTTGAGGTGCTTCAAAGCGATAATCTTAAATTAGGAATACATTTTCCACTAAGAGCAAATCAATGGAGATTTAGAGATCCTCAATACTTATCAAAAGATGAAAAACAACGTATGGAATCATTTGAATTTATTGATAAAGAGTTTAAATTTGCAAGTAAATTTAATCCAAATTATGTACTTTTACATTATCCTAAGCCAGTAATTTTAGATGATAGGGTGGATTGGACAAATTGGAGGTTTGCAGATAAATCAGAGTACTATTATGAGTCAGAATATTCTTATAATGGATTTGAAGAAAGAAGTAGAGATTTTTTTAAATGGATATCAAATAAAGCTAAGGAATCAAATATTTCAGTGATATTAGAGTTAGATGCTGTAAATTCATATATTTATAATACAAATCTATTAGAAGAATTATTGAAGCAGTATAGCAATATAAAGCTTTGTTTAGATATAGGTAGACTTCATCTTCAAGAAAAACTCGATAATAATTTTGATTCCTATGGATTCGTGAAAAGATTTGTAAAATATGCAGAAGTAATACACTTATGGAATGTAAAAGTTTCAACTAATCTAGAATATAGTCACTTTCCTATTTTACCTTGTCAAAAACCTTACGAAGGATGGGCAGATATAGAAAGATATATGAAAATAGTTAAGGAGAATAATAATACCTGTAAATTTGTATTTGAACATTGTTCAGATAAGATAACTGATGAAGAATTAGAAGAATGTTATAAATGGATAGAAAGTTTATTAATGTAGTATTGAAAAGGAGTGATAAAATGTTTAAGTTATTAGAAAAGCTATCATTAAGTGACAATGAAAAATATGGACAAAAAGCATGTGTTTTAGGAGAACTAAAAAATAATAAATTTAAAGTGCCAGAAGGTTTTGCGATATCTAATGAGGTATTCATTGAATATTTAAGATATAATAACATTCCCTTTCAAATGGAGCAATGTTTAGCTAATAACGATAAAATATCACAACTTATACTTAAGGGAAATTTCCCAATAAATATAGAAAATAAATTAGAAGAATTATTTAATAATATTAGTAAAAATAAACTAAATGCAAAATACGTAGTTCGATCTTCTTCATTGTGTGAAGATAGTAAGATGCACAGCATGGCTGGAATGTTTGAGTCATTTATAGAATTAAATTCCTTTGAAGATGTAAGAATGGCTATAAAAAAGTGTTATTTATCAGCTTTCACTAATGAGGTATTAGCTTACATTATAAAAAATAACCTTAAAATTGAGCTTTTAAAGATGGGAATAATAGTACAAGAATTTATAGTCGGTGATTATTCAGGAGTAAACTTTTCTGTAGAGACAATAGATATGAATGAAAATTTTATGCATATCAATGCAGTAAATAGTATATGTGATGATTTTGTAAGTGGAAAAATACCTTCTAGTTTGTATTCTATAAGAAAAAAAGATGGTTCAATAGTAGAGAAAAAAATACCGGAAAATACTAATATATTGCCTTTAGAATATATAGAAAATTTATATGAAACTACTTTAAATATAGAAAAATTTATGAAAGAAAAAGTAGATGTTGAATGGACTATAACTGAAGGAGAATTATATGTACTTCAAGTAAGGCCTATTACTACTTTTAGAATAAAAGAATTTCCCATAAACTGGAGTAACCCAGAGGATGAAAAATATACTTGGTTTCTTGAAGATGATAAGCCTTTTTTTCCATTAATGTGCGAACTAATGGAACATGAAGTTTGTGGGTTTAAAGAGAATGCATATTCTGTAGGTCATGAATTTGGGTATCCTGTTATTATTCTACAAAATGGGTATTCATATTATAGAGATAAAGAAGTAAGTAATGCAGAGGAGAAAAGAAGTTTATTTAAATATGAAGTAGATGAATTAACTAAATGTGAAAAAAATATTTTTGAAGATATTTTTTTGCCTAAAATGTTGAAATTAACAAGTTCACTTGATTCCTATGTAAGAGATGATATTTTGCCTAGAGAAGTAAGTAAATTTTTAGATAAAAGTTTAGAATATATGAATTTTACTGCTAAAAATCATTGGAAAGCTGCTTATGGATGCGAATATGTAAAAGAATTTGAAGGCTACTGCAGGGAGATTATTAAAGATTTAAGTCAAGAGGATTTTTATGATTTAGTATTTGAGAAAAGTTTATTGGCTAGAGAAAGAGAGTATTACATATTAATGGCTTCAATTATTAACTCAAAGGATAAAGTTAAAAAGCTATTTGATGAAGTTAGATACGATGAAATTATATATGAGCACCTGAAAATTATTCCTGAAGCTAAGGAAATTTTAGTGTTAATGGATGATTATGTAAAAGAGTATGGCATGTTACAGCTTGATTGCAATACAATAAGCACACGAATAGAACCATCTATAATGGAAAAGCCTTCAACGGTATTAAATTATGTTAGAGGATATCTTGGAGTAGATTCAAGTACTTATATAGAGTCCATTAATAAAAGTCAGCAAAATAAACAATTGGTTAAAAACTTATTTTTAGAAAAATTAGCTGAAGATGAAAAAGAAGATTTCTTAAAAAAGCTCATGTTAGCAGAAAAATCTTACCTATCAAGAGATAATCATCATTGTTATTTTGAACGAAAATCTAATGTATATTTAAGTTTAGCCATATCATCTGCTTCAAAAATATTGAAAGACAATAATCTAATAGTTGATAAAGAAGATATATACTTCTTAAAATTAGATGAAATTAAGTCAGGGTTGCTATACAACTCAAATTTTGTCCATGTAATAGAAGAGAGAAAGAATATATATGAGAAACAAAAACAACTATTACCACCTGAATATATAGGAAAAGAGCCTACTTCACAGAAAGATTTTGATAATAAAGAGGTAGCTTTAGATGAGGGTACTAATTCTATATTAAAAGGCATTCCAGGCCTAAGGAAAAAAGTTATAGGAAAAGTATGTTTAGGTATACCTAATTTAATTAATGAAGATTGTATATTAGTAATACCTTATACCCGTTGTGGGGATATTTTTCCTGTATTAGATAAAGTAAAAGGTGTAATAGTAGAACAGGGCTCACCTTTTGAGCATTTGGGAATTATATTAAGAGAAGTTAATATTCCATGTATATATAATGTAGAAAATGCATGTAAAATATTAAATAATAGTGATGAGGTAGAACTTGATGGTATTAAGGGAGAAATAGTTATTAGGAATAGAAAAGAGAATGCATAATATAAATTTTCCTAATTGAAATTTAACTGATACGCTATTTTAATTTTGATAAAAGGTTAAAACTCCACAACAATAATCTGTGGAGTTTTTTAAAAATAAATTTCATCCTAAATAGAACTTAACCTGTAGTTAAGTTTTATTTATTATATTCAACTACACATCCATTGGTATTTTAAATGCTGCAATGTATACTTAATAGATAAGATCTTATAATACATTTAATGGAGCGTATGAATATGGAAAGATTACAAATTGGTGAAGTGATATGTAAATTAAGAAAAGGAAGAGCTATTACGCAAGAGCAACTAGCTAATTTTATAGGAGTTTCTATGGCTGCTGTTTCAAAATGGGAAAATGGGGTTTCATATCCGGATATAACGCTGTTACCAGTATTAGCAAAGTTTTTTAATGTAACTATAGATAAATTATTAAACTTTGAAATTGAACTATCCGATGAAGAAGTTAAAAAAATCTTTAGTGAATGTGAGAAGCTTTTTAATAGTGCAGACAATTTTGATTTAGCTATTGAAAAAAGTAAAAACTATATTTTAGAATATCCAAGTAGTTATTATTTAAAAGATAAAATAGCTCATTTATTTTTTGCTTATTCATGGAAAGCTAATGATGAAGAAAAAACTATGGATATGCTGACATATATTATTAAATTATTTGAAGATGTAGCGTCAAATTGTACAGATACTGAGCTTGTAGAATGTGCATTATTTGCATTGGGTGCCTTGTATTCACAAGTTGATGAAGATGATAAGGCAATAGATTCTTTAAATAAAATCCATAAAAGCCAATGTGATCCCAATGATATACTTGCAACCATATATATTAAACAAAATAAATTTAAAGAAGCTAGAAACTTGCTTCAAAGCAAATTACATAAATATATTTATGAGATACCTCTTATTTGTATGAATTTGGCCACTTCATATGGAAGATATGAAAAAGATTTTGATATGGTAGAAAGATATCATAAGCTAGCAATAGATTTTAAAAAAGTATTATCCCCTGATGGAGATGGGACTTTAAAATTATGGATGGAATATTTTTATTTGGCAAGAACATACTTACAAGCTAATAAAAATAGTAAAGCTATAGAAACCTTAAAAATAATGGTAGACTGCATAAAGAAAGATGATGTTAATGACTTTGGAAATCTAAATAATATTTGGTGCTTTAATGAAATTGAACGTAAAGAAAAACCATTAACAATGAACTTATATGAAAATATTTTTAAAATACTTGAAGATTCAGTTTTTGATCCAATCAGAGAGTGTAAAGAATTTATTGGCATATTAACAGATTTAAAGGATTTAGAAGTTAAGTCTTTAGCTAAAAAATAAAAAATTAATACTATTGTAATTAATTCTAATAATAGTTTAATTTAATAATATACTAAAGCATTATTCTATGCTATAATCTCTTTATATCATAAAATATTCTCGTATATCATCGGAAATAAGGTCCGAAAGTTTCTACCTGCTAACCGAAAATTAGCAGACTACGGGGTTGAGTTGTTTTAGTAAAGATATTGATTTCTATTATTAAAATTGACGCACCTCAAATATGTATTTGAGGTGTTTTTATTTTTCCCTAAATATAATGAGAAATTTTAAAAAAATTATTAAATATTCTATGACATAATTTTCAATATTATTTTGTGAAAGATACATAGATGTACGAGAACATATGATAAATATATTTTTAGGGGGATTACAACAGTGGAAGAAAATATGCAAAATCTTTGTAATGATGAGTTGCTTTATGGAATTGATGATACTCCTAGCATAAGTACGCAAATATTATTAGGACTTCAAAATATATTTGCTGCCTTTGGAGGAATTATAGCAGTACCTTTAGTAATATCAAGTGCATTAGGATTTGATGGAGCAGTTGCTACTGCAATTTTAAGTGCATCTATTTTAGCAGCTGGTATAGCTACAATAATACAATCTAAGGGAATAGGTCCTGTAGGGTCAAAAATGCCTTGCATAATGGGAACTGATTTTACCTTTGTTGCTCCAGCAATTGCTATTGGATCAGTTGCAGGACTACCGGCTATAATTGGAGCAACTATTTTGGGAGCCATAGTAGAAATTATTTTAAGTTATTTTATTAAACCACTAATGAAACTATTTCCACCACTAGTTACAGGAACAGTAGTATGTTTAATAGGCTTAACATTATTACCAGTATCTGTTGATTGGGCAGCAGGTGGAGTAGGTGCTGCTGATTATGGAAGTTTAATTAATGTTTCAATAGCTATGTTTGTAATGTTTATAACTTTACTCTTAAACAGATATGGTAATGCTATAGTGAGCAGTGCATCAATATTAATAGGAATGGTTATAGGTTATATTATATGTATTCCATTAAATATGGTAGATTTTACTTTAGTAAAAGAAGCAAGCTGGTTTGCACTACCTAACATATTTGAATATGGTGTAGATTTTAATTTGAAATATGTATTACCTTTTATTCCAGCTTATTTTGTTGCAACTATAGGAAGTGTTGGATGTCTAGTGTCTATTTGTGAAGTTTCAAAGGTTAAAGCTGATGAGAAAATTATTGGACGAGGTGTATTAGCAGATGCTATTGGTAGCTCATTGGCAGGAGTTGTTGGTGCTTTCCCAAATACAGTTTTCAGCCAAAATGTTGGATTAATTCCATTGACAAGAAATGCAAGCCGTTCAGTAGCTACAATGGCAGGAGTACTTTTAGTAGCATTAGGATTTTTCCCAAAGTTTGCAGCGTTAATTAATATTATGCCACAGCCAGTACTTGGCGGTGTTGGAATAGTTATGTTTGGTACCATAGCTGCAGCAGGAATTAAGACTTTAAGTAGAGTTGAAATAAATAATAGAAATTTATTGATAATAGCAACATCAATAGGATTAGGATTAGGGGTTACTTTCCGCCCAGAGTTTATTGCTCAATTGCCAGAAGCAGTAAAGATGATTTTTTCATCAGGAATATCAACCGGTACAATTGTGGCGCTTATTTTAAATAAAATATTAAGGGAAGAGAAAATGAATGAAGGAAGTGCTGTAGATGGAAAAGCTGCATAAGAAAATACTAGAAGAAGGTATGGCATTAAATAGCACTGTTTTAAAAGTGGATTCATTTTTAAATCATGGTGTAGATCCAAAACTTATGTATGAGATAGGAACTTATTTTAAAAACTATTTTAAAGATAAGGGAATAACTAAGGTGTTTACTATAGAAAGTTCAGGTATTGCACCAGCAGTGATGGCTGCTATGCAGATGGATTTACAGATGGTAACTTTAAAAAAGCAAACTTCTAAAATCTTAAAAGGTGAAGTTTATCAAACTACAGTTCATTCTTTTACTAAAGGACTAGATTATGAATTAACACTTTCTAAGAAGTACATAAATGAGAATGATAACATACTTATAATAGATGACTTTCTAGCAAATGGAGAAGTTGCTTTAGGTGCAGCGAGGTTAGTTGAAGCTAGTGGAGCTAAGGTTGGTGGAATAGGAGTAGTTATAGAAAAATCCTTTCAACCAGGAAGAGACATGCTAATAGAAAAAGGATACGATGTTTATTCTCTTGCTAGAATTAAGAAATTAGATAAGGATTTAATTGAATTTGTAGAAGAATAAAACAAATTTACAAAATGACTTAGAAAAATTTGGGGGCTATTACATATAGAAAATAAGCTATATCTTGAGTAAAATCAATGATATAGCTTTATTTTTTATAAGAAACAATTGTTTTATTCAATAAGAGCTAGGTTGCTACCATCTAAATTCATTTTATATAATTTATTCTGGCTATCTTCATAAGAAACGAACCAAATTTCGTTATTAATAATATTTATTTGATAAGATTGAAGATTGTTAAGTTCTTTATTATTTAGGTCAATTATATATAAATAAAAATCTTCATAAAATTCGCCATCACAATACACTAATCCATAATTATTTATATTGCCATAATTTAAATTCATATGTAATATCCCCCAAAAATCTATTTTATTTAATAGTACCACATAAAATTTAAAATAGGAATTTGTTTTAAAATCAGTATTATCATATAATGTCTATATGGATAATTTTGTTAAAGAGGTGATAATTATGATAAAGAATAAATATATGCTTAAGGAAACTTTAAAAGAAATAAAATCAACATTTCAAAATAATATAAATATAAAAATATACATACTTATTAAGTAGAAATTTTACTTTTAAATTTATTTTATAGATAGGGCAGGTGAATAAGATGAATATCGAAATAGTTTTTAATGAATTTCCAGTTTTGGAATCGGAAAATTTAGTATTAAAAAAGATTGAGGCCAGTAATCTAGAAGAATTATATACAATTTACAGCAACGAAAAGGTATTTAAATATTGTGGAATTATACCAAAGAAGAATATTAAAACTATAAGTAATATGATTACTCATTTTGAAAGAGATTATAATAAGAAAGATAGAATTAAATGGGGTATATTTTTAAAAAATCAGGGCGATATATTAGTTGGAATCATTGAAGCCATGGATTTTAAACCAAAGGTAGATATGGTAACAATAGGATATTTTTTATCAGAAGCATATTGGGGAAATAGTATTGCATCTGAAGCTCTTAGAATATTAATAAAATTTTTATTTGAGGAAGTTAATATTAATAGAATCCAAGCAGAAGTCATGCCAGAAAATGAAGCCTCAAAGAAAGTACTTTTAAAGAATGGATTTATAAAAGAAGGATTACTAAGACAGGCTACTTTATGGTCTGGCAAGGGCATAGTTGATTTGGAGATATATAGCATTCTAAAAGAAGATTATAAGAAGCAACTTGTACTTATTTTATAGTTATTATTTTAGATATCACCAAAAGAAAAAACTGCAAATGAATTTATAGAAACTTATTTACAGTTTCTGTGTAGTTCAATATTAATTAATACATAGAGAAGAAGATATATGAAAAATTAAACAAATCTGCCTTTGGGTGAACAGTAGTACTTTAAATTTCACAAAGGTGGATTTTAGTTACTTTTTGAATATATTTTAATTAATAATTTTTTAAATATGACATGATGACGTCATATAAGATTATTTATAATTAAAGAACATATATAAATATCTTAATGGATAAGGGGGAAAAATTATGTCTAGTAAGTGGGAACGTATTCTTAATAGCATTAAATTAAATGCAGGGGAAGATACCTACAAAAATATAGTGGAGGCATATGGTGAATTACCTTTAAAATCATCACCTACTAAGCAAGCAAAATATGTTAAAAGTATATTAAATGATATTGAAAATAATATCGGAGAAAATATAGTAGAAAAAGTAATGAAACCCTGTGGACATTTATGCATTTCAAATAGAACAATCAATGAAGCAAAAAAATTATTTGAAAGAGCTGAAAATGTTGAAAAGTTTTTAGATTTAATGAATGAAAAACATATAGGTGGTGGAGAACTTCACATAGATAATGGAAATATAATTGGAATTTATAATAAGTGCTATTGTGGAATGGCTAAAAATGTGGAAGACATGCCACCTTCATATTGTAATTGCTCTGCAGGATGGTTTGAAAAATTATTTAGCTCAGTATTTAATAAAACAGTAAAAGTTACAAAGCTTCACACCATTTTAGAGGGATCAGATAAGTGTGTTTTTAAGATTGAGTTTTAAGGAGGATAATAATGATAAATAAGTTTGATTATAAAAAAGTATTTAAGGAGTTCTATAGTCAGCCTGCGAAGAAAGTATCAATTTTAGAAATGCCAAAGCTTAAATATTTAATGGTAAATGGCTGTGGGGATCCAAATACATCAAGGGAATACAAGGAGGCAGTTGAGGCATTATTCAGTCTGTCCTATACTATAAAATTTATGATTAAAAATAGTGATTTAAAGATAGATTATGGAGTAATGCCCCTAGAAAGTCTATGGTGGACTGATAATACAAATGATTTTTCTATGGATAATAAAAGTACGTGGGNNCGGTGCGGTATGATTATGCAGCCTGATATTGTTACAGAAGATTATATAGAAAAAGCTTTATATGAGGTAGAAAAAAAGAAGAAATTATCATCTCTTTCTAAAGTAGAGTATAAACACTATGAGGAAGGACTTATTGCGCAAACTATGCATGTGGGACCTTATGCAGATGAAAGTCCTACCGTAGAGAAGCTTCATAACTATATCAAAGAATGTGGATATGAATTAAGAGGATTACATCATGAAATATATTTAAATGATCCTAGACGATGTTTATCTAATAATATAAAAACTATAATTAGGCAACCTATAATGTTAAAGAGATAAGTGTTTTAATATTTTAACGTTAAAAGGTATGAAATTTAGAGCTATTATTCTAAGTTTCATACCTTTTTACTTTAATTATTAGATTTTATAAGGTATTTATAAAGGGATTTACTAGTGCATCTCATTTTACAGTATGTGCTATATGCTGTGAATTGAAGTTCAAAAATGAATAATTTAATTAAATTATTCATTTTTTATTGAATATAAATTTTGTACATTATTATTTTTTATGAATATAATAATATGAATGAATTTAGTGCCTATATAACTAACTATTCTTGAATTATTTGGCTTTGGGTTTTTAATGCCATGGTAGCTTCAGCAATTAATGCTTATATAATGAATAAATCGTATAAAGAAGTATTAGGCATAGTTACATTTTTTATGAGAGTTATAAGTTGATGTATAGTACTTTTAGATAATTCTCTAAGAGAGATTATAATAGAATATTTACCTGTTTATTTTATAGGTGTAATAATTTCTGTAGTTGTTTTATCTTTAAATTATAGAAGAAGCTTTAAAAAGGCTTAAAGGTTAAAAATTTCATTTAAATAATGAAAATTATTATATAACAAAAGGGGAGGGGATAAAGCAATGGAAGATAGAAAAGTATTAACCACTTTAGAAGAAGTAAAAGCTATTTCTGATCCTTTTAGATATAAAATTATAATTACACTTATAGATATGAATGAACCAGCTTCCGTGAGGCAAATAGCAGATAAAATGAATGAAATGCCATCAAAAATATATTATCATATAAAAAAGTTAGAAAGTGTAGGAATAATACAGACAGTTGATAATAAGCAGATTAAAGGAAATGGAACTAAATATTATGAACTCTTGGCTAGAAATTTTGAAATAAGATGTTCAGAAGAAATAGATGAACCTTATAAAATAATGCACCTAGCATTAGAACAAAGAATGATTTCAAATTTTTATGATAATAATAAAGAGGTATTTTTAAGTTCTACGAATAGAGACTTACAAGGAGCCGGTGGGACTATTATGAGTAAGAGTATTTATCTTGCAGAAGAAGAGGTAGATGAAATAATATACTTAATGAGAAATTTTTTAAAAAATCATAAGGAAGAAGATGCTAAAAAGCTTAAATATCACAGCTTTTTTACAATAATTGAAGAATAAAGAATAAATTATTGTAATCCATAACTATTTTTCTTAGATATTTAAGAAAAATAGTTATGGGGTTATATATTAATAATGAAACAGTTAAGAATATGGAGATTATTGGATGAGATATAAATTAAGCTTTATTATAAATTTCATTTAACTTACAATTTTTATTATCATTATAAGCAATAAATTAAATAAAAAATAAAACAATTAATAGATCTTTAAAAGTTTTGTAAGACAACAGAAAATTTGACATATTTTCAAATATAATGTATAATTTTGTTGAAAAATTAATAAATTTAAGAATTTAGGGAAGTTTGGTGAAATTCCAACACGAACCCATCACTGTAAGCGATGACGATGCCTAACATGCCACTGGATTAACTCTGGGAAGGCTAGGCTAAGGGTGAATCGTAAGTCAGGATACCTAAACTTAAAGAGAAATAGATTGAGGGGGGAGTAACTAAATCTAATTTTATAGCAAAGATGGGTAAGCTATGGCATTAACTATGGCTTTTTTTATTGCAAAAATTTAAAAGAGAAGGAATGGAGTTATGAAAAAGTTATTTAAAAATAAGATATTACTAATATTTTTAGCATTAACAATGATATTAGGAACCTTGGCTGGATGTACAACTAAAGACACTAGTATGAATGAGGATGATGAAATTGTGCTAGCAGCTGCAAGAGATTTATCACCAGGAGAAAAAGATGCATATTATGCTACTTCTATATTATTTGTTTGGGAGCCTTTAATTGGATTAGATGATAAAGGAAATCCTTATGCCGAGTTAGCAGAAAAATGGACAAACTCTGAAGATTTTAAAGAATGGACTTTTAAGATAAAAGAGGGAGTAAAGTTTCATGATGGAGTTCAATTAGATGCTGATGCCGTAATTAAAAATTTTGAGCGTTATATGAATATGAAAACAAAAGGATCACCATTTTATTCTTTTGACTTAGAAAAGACATATCCTAATTTAAAAGAAGTGGTTAAAGTATCTGATTATGAAGTAAAATTAATATTTAATAAACCTATATCAACATTAATATATAATATGGCTAGATTTGGTAGTGCTATATATAGTCCACAATGTTTTGATATA
The DNA here is from genome assembly GCF_002455975.1 of Clostridium sp. UBA6640. Taxonomy (GTDB): domain Bacteria; phylum Bacillota; class Clostridia; order Clostridiales; family Clostridiaceae; genus Clostridium_J. Next base: position 55,909 of record NZ_DKLM01000083.1, on the reverse strand, counting down.
AATACGGGAGATTTTACAGATATAGCAAAGGGTACAGGACCATTTAAAATTGTAGAACATGAAAAAGATCAGTATACATTATTAGAAAGAAATGAAGAATATTATGGTGATAAAGCAAAGGCTAAGAAAGTAAGAGTGAAAGTTATTCCAGATGCAGAAACAAGATTTTCAGCTTTAAAATCTGAGGAAATTATGGGAGTAATGGATTTAGGAGCAATAACTCCAGAATTATCTAAAGAATTGTTAAAAGATGAAAATTTTGATGTATCTACTGGAAAATCAAGCATAACTCACTTTATTTCTACTAATGGTGTTAAAGGACCATTCAGCAATGCAAAAATGAAAGAAGCATTAAGTTTAATAGTTGATAGAGATCTTATAGTTGATGAATTCTTTGGAGGATATGGAACTTCAACTATTAATATACTAAACCACACATCTCCTTTTGCAAAAGAAATAAAACCAGTTCATGATAAAGAAGGAGCTAAAGAGATTGCAAAAGAAGTATTAAAAGGAGAAACAAAAGAGGTAAAATTTATAGTACCTTCCTATGGAGTAGATCGTTATCCTTATAAAACTGAAGCAGAATATATTCAATCAGTAATAAAAGATATAGGATTAAATGCAACAATAACAATTTTAGACGGAGCTGCATTTAAAGAGGCTATGAAAAAAGGAGAATATGATTTAGCTATACATACTCAAGGATTACCAAATGCAGAACCTTTTACTATATTTGAGGGATATATGCATAGTGAGGGATCAAGTAATGAATCTTATAGTCTAGGATATAAAAACCAAAGAGTAGATGAGCTAATTGATAAGCTAAAAGAAACTAATGACATGACTAAAAGAGAAGAAATATACAATGAGCTTCAAGATATATCAGCTAAAGATCCAGCAAGTATACCACTGTTTCAAGATGTTAATTTAATAGCCTTTAATAAAAAAATAAAGGGCTTTGAGGCAACAAGTTATGGAACTACCTTAAACAAAATGGAGTGGAGTAAATAGTGGAAGATATCTTCAAATATATATTTAAAAGAATATTATCCACTATACCAGTTTTAATAGGCATAACCTTATTAGCATTTATCCTTGGAGTTATTGCACCAGGAGATCCGGCAGTTGAAGTTTTAAGTATGGACGGAATAAGTACCCCTACAGAAGAAGAAATACAAGAGGTAAGAGAAGAACTAGGATTAAATGATAATATATTAGTTCAATATGTTAATTGGACTAAAAAAGCTATTAAAGGAGATTTAGGAGTTTCTTATATAAAGAAGACTTCTGTGTCAGAAGAAATACTGAGAAGGTTACCGATAACCTTCTCAGTATCATTAATGGCAATGATATTTGTAGTAATTTTTTCAATACCACTAGCTATAATTATGGCATTAAAAAAGGATTCTTTAATTGATAATATAGGAAGAACTATATCATTACTTTTAACATCTATACCAGGATTTTGGCTTGCTATAGTTATGATGAACATATTTTGTGAAAGATTAAAAATATTACCTACTAGCGGATATGGTACATTGAAGCATTTAATAATGCCTGCCTTTGTTTTAGCAGCAGGAACAATAGGAACAATTATGAGGTTAAATAGAGCTACATTAATAGAATCCCTTGGACAAAATTATATAGTGACTGCTGAGGGCAAAGGACTTCCAGAAAAAGTGATTTTATTAAAATATGGGCTTATGAATTCAATTATGCCTATAATTACTGTTTTAGGAAATTATTTTGGAGCAATACTTGGAGGAGCAACAGTTGTAGAGGTTATTTTTGGACTTCCAGGTATGGGGAGTTATGTTATTCAAGGTATAATGAGCAGAGATTATCCTGTTGTTCAGGGATATGTTGTTTTTACAGGAGTAATTTTTGTTATATTTAACCTTATAGTAGATTTATGCTACTTAGCACTAAATCCTAAAATAAGGCTTGGAGGTAAATAATGGTGAAGAAGTTTAACAAAATTAAAAATATACCTCTTATTTATAAGATAGCATTTATAACGCTTATTGTTATGATTTTAATAGGTATATTTGCACCAGTATTAGCACCCTATGATCCAAATGCTGTATATATGACAAAAAGACTTCAGAGCATATCTAAAGAACACTTTTTAGGAACAGATGCATTAGGGAGAGATGTTTTTAGTAGAATATTATATGGTGCGAGGGTTTCAATATTTTTAGCAATACTTGCAACTATATGTACAATGTTTTTAGGAACAACTATAGGAGTTATAGCAGGATATTTTGGAGGTATTTTAGACAGCATAATACAAGTGCTAGTTAGCATATTTCAAGGACTTCCAGGACTTAGTTTTATGATAGCTATTGCAGGAGTTTTAGGACCAGGTATTAAAAGCTTAATAATTGCTATAGTAGTAACTTCCTGGGCAGGATTCTCTAGAGTAGTAAGAGGAGAAGTTTTAAAAATAAAAGAAGAAAATTATATAGAAGGTGCTAGGGCTTTAGGCGCTAGTCATTTTTATATAATAATTCATCATATACTACCCAATATTTTTGCACCTTTCATAGTACTTTTTACTGTAAGGATTGGAAAAGTTGTACTATCAATGGCATCATTGAGCTTTTTAGGACTTGGCATTCAACCACCACAGGCAGATTGGGGTGTAATGATAAATGATGCTAAAACTTACTTTAGATCTTATCCACATTTATTATTAGCTCCAGGAAGTTGCATAATGTTATTGTGTTGCAGTATAAACCTAATTGGCGATGGGTTAAGAGATCTATTTGATGAGAAAAAGGATTTCTTTAATCAATATCTTTAAAAGGATGTTTTAGTATGGAAGAAGATATAAAAATAGAAAATTTAAAAGTGCATTTTAATACTAAAGAAGGTGATGTTAAGGCAGTAGATGGAATTGACTTAACATTGAAAAAAGGAAATATTATAGGAATAGTAGGGGAAACAGGCAGCGGAAAATCTGTATTAGGTCTCTCAATTTTAGGATTACTGGCTAAAAATGCTAAAATAGAAGGAAATATACTTTATAACAATAAAAATGTATTAACTTTAAAAAATCAGGAATTAAAAAAAATAAGGGGAAAGGAAATAGCATTAATACCTCAGAATCCAGAAACAGCATTTAATCCTATATACAATGTAGGTTCTCAAATAAGTGAATTATTTTATTATCATAACAAAGAAAAAAAGAGTAAAAGCAAGGAAAAGACCATAAAAATTTTGGAGAAATTCTCATTTAAAAACAGCAATAAAGTGTATAGTTCTTATGGGTTTCAACTGAGTGGAGGAATGAAACAAAGAGTATTGTCAGCAATGGGTATGGCATTAGAGCCAAAATGGATAATTGCAGATGAGCCGACTAAAGGTTTAGATGCAATAATAAGAAATCAAGTATATGATGTTTTTAAAAACCTTAAAGAAAATATGGGAGTAAGTATGATACTAATAACCCATGATTTAATGCTAGCAAAGAAGCTTTGTGATGAAGTTATAGTAATGTATGCAGGGAAGATATTAGAAAAAGGTAGCAAAAAAGATATTTTTGAAAATCCTAAGCATCCTTATACTAAGGGATTAATAGATGCTCAACCTAATAAAAAACTTATTCCTTTAGATGGAGTTGCACCAAGTTTAACAAATCTGCCGGATGGATGTAGATTTCATCCTAGATGTAAATATAAGAAAAAATTATGTATGGAAAAAGAGGCCAAGCTTTATAAAGTAGATAGCTGTGAAGTGAGGTGTTTTTTATATGATAGAGATAATAAATCTACGTAAGCAGTTTAAAAATGGAATAGTAAATAGAAATGTAGTTACGGCGGTAGATGGAGTATCTTTTAAAATTGAAAAGGGAAAGACCTTAGGGTTAGTTGGAGAAAGTGGATGTGGAAAGTCTACTTTATCAAGATTAATATTAAAACTTATAAAACCAGATAGCGGCAAAATAATTTACAATGAAGAAGATATTACAAACTATAGTTTTTCAAAAATGAGAGATTTAAGACGAGAAATGCAAATAATATTTCAACATCCTGACTCAGCGCTAAACCCTAAAAAAAACATAGAAGAAAGTTTAATAGAACCACTGAAATTGCATAAAATTTATAATAAAAATGCTTCACAAAAATACATTAAGAATTATTTAGATTTTGTTGGACTAAGTGATGAAATTTTATCAAGATACCCTTATCAAGTAAGTGGAGGTCAAATTCAAAGAGTAGCATTAGCTAGAGTGTTACTTTTAAAACCCAAATTTATCATACTAGATGAACCCACATCAATGTTAGATGTGTCTGTACAGGCTCAAGTTATACAACTATTAAAAAAAGCTCAAAAGGAATTTGGTATAACATATTTATTTATATCACATGACATAGATTTAGTTAAGGCAGTAAGTGATGATATAGCTGTAATGCTAGATGGTAAAATAGTAGAAATTATAAAAGCTGAGGAAATCTACAAAAATGCTAAAAATGAATATACTAAAAGACTTATAGAAAGCTTTATAAATTTTTAAAGGAGAGCTAGAAATATGTACTTAGATTATAAAGATATAGATTTTGAGGAAATATGGCAAAATAGAATTAGAAGTAAAAATGGGTATGAGAAACAGCGAGCTTTTGATGATGAAGTTGAAAGAGAGTTTTGGGAGAATTTAGCTCCTAATTATGATAAAAATCCTACACTATATGACTATTCTAAAGAAGTATTTAAGATAGTAGAAAGTTTAATTGAAAAAGGTAGTAGTTTAATAGAAATTGGATGTGGAACAGGGAAGTTTACAATACCGTTGTCAAATAAATGCAAAGATGTATTAGCCGTTGACTTTTCAAAGGATATGTTAAAGGTACTAAAAGAAAAAATAGAAAATAACAATATAAATAATATAAGAACCTTAGAGGGAAAATGGGAAAATGCCAATATTGATAAGATGGATTACATATTATCAGTAAATTCTCTTTATAGGGTATGGAGTATCAAAGATGCTCTAAAAAAGATGAATGCTTTAGCTAGAAAAGCAGTTATAATAGTACGAACCATACAAAAACCTATGTTTAATCAATTATATATGGAATTAGGCATAGGGGATCAAACAGTTTTAGACTACATATACCTTGAAAATATAATACATTCCTTAGGTATTTATGCAAATATGCAATATATAGATGTAAAAAATAAAATATATTTTAATACTATAGAAGATATATATAGAAAGATAGAAGAAGATATAGGGGGAAAAATCAATAATAATATAATAGATGGTTTTATAGAAAAAAACTTTGTAAGAGAAGAGAATAGGTATGTATATAATAATAACTCCAAAGTTGCAATTATATATTGGAAGATATAAAATTATAAATTTGTATGATTAATAAAATAAAAAGCTGGTTAGTATAAAGTTTACCTTAACCAGCTTTTTGTTTTATATTATGAACTTTGATATTTTTTTCTTTTAAATTTGAGAGCAAATATAGATACAATAATTATAGATAATAATGAGAATATAAGAATAGTAACTAAATAAGAAGTATTTTGAGGAGTCTGAGCTCCTTGAATTCTATCCTTTGGCCCTCTACCAAATTGATTATCTTTCATATTTTCATTATCAATATTTGGATTTTTGTCTAAGTTATTTTGAAAGTCTTTATTTCCATTCTCTGCCTTCATCCCAAAAGGAGAGTTTTTAATAATTTCAATTACTGATTCGTCAATACCTAAATCTTTAAGCTCTGCAATTTGTTCATCTGTAAGGGTGCCATCTTCAGAAGCCTGAATTATTTCCATAGCTTTTTCCATTGTACTCATATCAGGCATATTGCCATCGCCAAAGCCATTTGGAAGGTTATTATCCTGATTTGGAGAATTATTTCCAGGTGGTTTTTCACCAGGGAAACCACCATTACCACCACCCATACTTCCAAGAGCGCTTAAATCAACATTTGTAGGAATATTACCGTAAGTAGTTGATGGTTGAGCACCTGCAAGTTGAGCGGTTATGCTTGAAGCTCTATCTTTTCCGAAAGAAATAAGTATTGGAAGAGAAGTTTTATATTCTTCATAGGTATAAAAGGCAGTAGCATCATTCTTAACATAGCTTCCAATAAGGTTATCTAAGTTATTTATAGTAGATTTGAAAACTCCATTATCAATGTAAGTTGTCACTATTTCATTTAGATATTTATGGTATAATTCTTTGTATTCGGATACTTCAAGAAGTTTAGCTATAAGTGGACTATTTTCTAGAGTATCTGTAACAGGGGAATCGATAGGGAAATTAACAGCCTTTTCAGCGTCGTTCATTTGAAATCCTGCGAAAGAAAGGTTAAAGTCCCATGGCAGTATTTGAAAAATACCATTTTGTTCATAAAGATAATAGTTATGTTTCATACTTCCAGCATAGCTGTCTAAATTAACTAAAAATGTATTGACAGCAAAATATCTTAGTATTTCATCTACATCAAGATATTTTTCTAAATCAGTGCCTTCATTGAGATTTTTTATCATATCAATAACCTTTTCGTGATCCGAGGAATTAGTTTTTTTAAGTACAGCACTATTTAAAACGCTTGAGTAATTTGAAGGGTCCTCACCATTCCATACAAGGTTTGTACCACCACTTGATCCCATACCTTTACCGCCACCAATTGGATTTTGTCCATTGCCTTCTCTATTAGGTCCTTCATTTAAATTAGCTTCTTCATTTAAGTTGGGCTGCCCATTTAAATCAGGTTGTCCATTTAAATTAGGTTCTCCATCTAAGTTAGGTCTTTGATTAGGGACAGCATCTGGAGCATTATTTGGATTTTGTCCTTGCTTACCAGCAGCAGGCATAGCACCACCTATTTTTGTGCTTTCAGGCTTATAAAGATTTCCTTCTAAAGCGCCATAGGCATAGTTTCTTTCTAGAAAACTTTCCTCTATAACTTCTACAGCTAAGTAAAGACCCCAGTCTTCACCATTTATCTTTATATTTGCATAAGCATAAGCTGGTGTTGGAATTCCCATGGCAGTATATAAATCGTATGAAAGATACTCTTTCATATAAGTGGTATCTGACATAATATTATTTATAACTAATTTATTAAGACCATGCAAAGTTTGTCCATCTACATACTCATCAAACTTAATCTTAAAGCTATATCTATCAGTGGTGTCGTCACTTGCAATCATTGATAAGCTAGAGTTACCTTTAGGTCTTATGCCTACATTATAATATGTTTCACCATTAATTGAGATATTTGCATTTTTATATTCTTCTTCTGTTGCATTTTCAATAGTCCAATCCCAATCTTCTTGAGAAATATTTATATCAATTTCCATTACTTTATTTTTATCAAATACCCTGCTGATATATTCTGCTTCTGTAATAGAAGAGGTGTAATTTGTATTATTGGATAAAATCACAATTAAAGATGCAAACAAAAGAGATAATACCATAATAATTGATATTATGATATTAATAAATTTATTAGAAATCATTTTAACACCACCTAATATTAGGACATATATTCGCCGTTGTAACTTACAAGAATAGCATTATTTATACCTTGTATATGGCTAAGTTCATTTACGAACTTTGTTGACATTTCTTTTAGTCTAATTTCAACAGTTAGTTCAATACCAGTACTAGAAGAAACAGTTTTTGATTTAACAACATGCTTTTTCACGGATCTTTTTATATATTCTACAGCAGCATTTTCACTTTCATCACTACTACAGTTTATTACTAATATATAAGGATTGTCTGTACTTTTTTTATTTACAAATATTATCATAATTACACCAATAAAGGCTGAACCAAATATAGCAAGTGGTATGAGTCCAGCACCTAAAACAATACCAGCACTGATTGACCAAAATAGAAAAGCTATATCCATAGGTTCTTTAATAGCTGTACGAAATCTTACAATAGACAATGCACCAACCATACCAAGAGATAGGACCACATTTGAAGTTATTGCTAAAATTATTAGTGTAGTTATAAGGGTCATTGAAAGAAGTGAAGTACCAAAACTTTCTGAGTACATTACTCCCTTAAAAGTCTTTTTATATACTAAGAATATAAAAAGACCGATAGCAAAGGCTAATCCTAGTGCTATAACAGTATCTAATAAGGAAAACGTTGTTGCTTTTTCTAAAAAGCTTGATTTAAAAATATCATTGAAACTTAATTGGCTATTTCCATTCATTTTTATTACCTCCATTAATTTGTTTTAGCTATATATTCTACAGGCTGCGTATTTTGAAACTGATGTACTTTGTCTTTCCTTTGTTTGAATCATATCTCGTATAATTTCCGGTAAAAATTCATCATATTTAACTTCTAAAATCATTGGAGTATCTACAGGCATTCCTAAAGTGGGAAGCTTAGAGTTAAAAAGGTTTTTAGCAAATAATCCAGTTCTAAGATTACTATCTATGGTAATTCTTACATTACCAGGTTCGTAAATATATGCTTCTCTAGTATAATCCACAATAGTTTTAGGTCTTAAAAATTGGTATTTCATTTTTGCATAGAGCTCCTTAAGAAGATCACTATTGGATTTTAAAAGCCATGAAGTATGATTTCCTAGTAGTAAATCACATTGATCCTTTGTTAACATTGCAGAATCTTTTAAGCATAAACCATTGATTTTACTTTTCTTTTCAAGTTTGATGACGGATGGTACATCATTATAAAATCGAATTCTAAATTTTTCACGGTTATTTACACCATTTATTTTTTCCATCAATGCTTTATCATTAAAATTATCAAAATATAAACTTCTAATTTTATATGTGCCATCAATTCCAGCATTTACATCTAATCGGGCAATATGCTTAAGTCTATTTTTTATTTCATAGTAATCACAAAGGTTTATAAAATGTTTTATTTCATGCCTTGGTTTTATTTCTTTCATTATGTCACCTCCCTCTATTAGGAAATTTACAAGTAAATCATAAAATATAAACCTTAAATTAGTCTTAAACTTAAAGTTATTTTAAGATTTGTATGATAGAATTTATTTAACATATCTTAAAAAAGAAAGTAAAAATTTATAAAATTAGAGGGTGATTATCTTGAAACTATTATTGATAGAGGATGAAAAGCAACTATCAGAGGCCCTGACGCAACTTCTTATGAAGAATAAATATTTTGTTGATGGGGTATATGATGGTGAAGCAGGTCTTGACTATGCAATGACAGAAATATATGATGTTATAATCTTAGATATAATGCTGCCCAAACTAAATGGACTAGAACTTCTTAAGAAATTACGTTCAGAGGGGATATCTACTCCAGTAATTCTTTTAACAGCAAAAGGGCAAATTTGTGATAGGGTTACAGGTCTTGATTATGGGGCTGACGACTATTTAGTAAAGCCTTTTTCACCAGAAGAATTATTAGCAAGGCTTAGAGCACTTTGTAGAAGAAAAGGTGAATTTATTAATGAAAATATATTAGATTTTGCTGATATTAGACTTAATTTATCTACCTATGAATTAGAAGGAAAAGAAAATAGTGTAAAATTATCATTAAAGGAATTTGAGATAATTAGATATTTCATGCAAAGACCTAGAAATGTGGTTAGTAAAGATGACCTTATTATTAAACTTTGGGGCTTTGATTCAGAAGCAGAGTATAATAATATTGAAGTTTATATATCTTTTTTGCGTAAAAAATTATTACATATTGGATCTGAGACAGCTATAACTACATTAAGAGGAATTGGATATAAACTGGAGGATTAAAATATGTTCGATAAACTTAAAAGAAAATTTATTATAATAAATATGACTCTCTTAACAGTAGTTTTCATTGCAATATTTTCGACCATATATATTATGACTATGATTAGTGCAGCAAGACAAACAGAATTTACTCTTAATACTTTAATGCATGCACCTCCTAAGCCATCTCCTAATAATCCAGCAATTGCAACTAGTATTATTGTAGAGTTAGATAAGCATCATAATATAGCAGATGTTTTTTCTTTATTTGACATTGAAAAAGAATCAATTGAAGAAGCTATATCGCAGGCTATAAAAAGTAAAGAACCTTCTAATAATTTAAAGATAGAAGGCGGTAGTTATGCTTTTTTAAAGCAGAATACTCCGAGGGGTATGAAAATTGTTTTTGCTGATAGGAGTCCTCAACAGGCAATGGCTATTAATTTGCTTAAAATTTTCTTTTTAGTAGGAAGTATTAGTCTTATTATTTTGCTATTGATTAGTATGTATTTTGCTAATAGAACAATAAAGCCTATTAAAGAAGTTTTTGAAAGGCAGAAGCAATTTATAACAGATGCATCTCATGAACTTAAAACACCACTTACAATAATAAGAACCAATACAGCCCTAATTGTATCTAATAGTGAAGAAACTGTAAAAAGCCAAAGCAAATGGATTGGATACATAAATTCTCAAATAGATAGGATGTCAAAACTTATTGATGATATGCTATCATTAGCTAAATTAGATAATCCTCAGCAGAAAGTGTATTTTTCAAGTTTTGATATTAGTAAAACTCTTGAAAATATTATTTTATCATTTGAAGCAGTACTTTATGAAAATAATATAGAGTTAGATTTTAATATAAATAAGAATATATTTATAAATGGTGAAAAAGAGAGTATTAAAAAGCTTTTCAATATTCTTATGGATAATGCAATAAAGAATACTCCACCAAAGGGAAAAGTTTCTGTAAAGCTTGATTGTGATAAGAGCAAAATAGAAATTGAAATAAAAAATACTGGTGATGGTATTCCAAAAGAACATATTGATAAAATATTTGAACGATTTTACCGGGCTGATGATTCGCGAAATAGAGAGAGTGGAGGATATGGACTTGGACTTTCAATTGCTAAATTAATTGTAAATGAGCATGATGGAAATATATATGTAAAGAGTAATATTAATGAGTATACTTCATTTATTGTGGAGTTACCTCAAAGTTGTAGGTCAATAAGTTAAAATTTATTATGGAAATAGCCAATACTCCTTGAAGGTTTCATAGGAAATTTACTTATTAGGCTTTGACGGTTTTCTAATGCTAAAAAGAAACTAGATGTTGTCGTACTATAATAGATGGCACGTGGGTAATTTTAAACTTTCATCCTTTTATTGAGATGAAAGTTTTTTTGCTTTTCTAATAATTTTGGCATATATACAGTGCGTTATTACATTTTCTATAGGGGAGGACAATGTTCACCCCTAGGATACACGGAGAATATAGATGATAATCCATTAGAATGCCAGGAGAATTGTTATTATGAAAAATATTAATACATAATCAATGAAATATGGTATAATTTTCCTAAAGATACTTTGTAATTGCACTTATTGTGAAACAGAAAAAAGGAAGTGGGGCTTTTGATTAGCAAATCTACAATTCGAGTAAAGTCAACATTTGGACATGATATTTACAATCTTTTTTTATTACAACCACCTAAGCCAAAGTCCATTGTAATACTCTTTCCAGGTGGAGATGGAAGTTGTGATAAACCATTACTTCGTTATGCAAGGAAGGCAACATTATTATCAGGCTGTGATGTATTAAGTTTAGAATACGGATATTATAGAGCAAATAAATCATATAAAACAGAGTTTTTTGAACAAACAGTTAAAGAAGTAAATGAAGCTATTGAGAAGTGTCTTGATAATTCATATGAAAACATATATTTTATCAGCAAAAGTTTAGGAACAGCAATTGCAGGAGAGATAAGTAAACTAATAGGTTATGATAAGGTTAATAATCTATTCTTAACACCTATAGTTGACACAATTCCTCACATAATTAATTCAAAATGCACTATAATTGTTGGCACAAATGATAAATTTTTTCCTAAAGAATATATTAATAAAGTAAACATCTATGATTCAGTAAATTTAAATATTATTAACAATGCTAGTCATTCACTTGAAATAGAAGATAATTATATTGAGAGCTTAGAGATATTAGGAATTGTGACAAAACTGTGTGCAAGCTTTGTATGTAAGAATTAATTTAAAACACGATGAGCAATATTCTTATACGATGACATAAAATTAAAGATCACAGTATTTGCATGAGAGAGCACTTGCTAAGTGTAAATATATTTTAGGGAGGGGATTCGTAATGAAAATAGAAATAATAGATGCAAGTAGTAATGATAAATTGGTTATAAGAAATATGATGGAATTATATAACTATGATTTATCCGAATATGAAAATGCTGATTTAAATGAGCATGGCTTATATGATTATAATTATTTAGATAATTATTGGACAGAAGAAGATAGGCATCCATTCATAATTAGAGTTGATGCTAAATTAGCAGGATTTGTTCTTGTTAATAAACATGGGGTTGATACCTCATTTTCAATTGATTATAGTATTGCAGAATTTTTTATATTAAAGAAATATAGAAAAAAAGGAGTAGGAAAGGCTGTTGCTTTTAATATTTTTGATAGATTTCATGGAGTGTGGGAAGTAAAACAATTGCTAGATAACAAGGTTTCACATGTTTTTTGGCATGAAGTAATAAAAGAATACACTTTAAATAATTTTGAAGAACTACCAAAAGGTACAGAAAGTTGGGATGGTCCAATTCACAGATTTAACAATAACAATAAAAGTTTTTTAAAATAATTAAAAGTAAATTTTTAAGTTATATTTATTAAAGTATGAATAAGATACTGTAAAACTTAATTTAATAAAATGTTTTCTTAAGCTATAAGGTAAAAATATAATTACTCGTTATCAATTAATTCCACAGGGGATGATTATAAGAAATGAACTTTTATCATGAATTTTTTGTGTTTTTATAGATGAAAAGGAGCAAGGTAAATATTTTAGCTTACAACCTTTAATTCATATAAGAGCTGAAGCAAGAAAGTTGGATTATGATGTTAATAATTTTTTAGAAGAATACTACAATATTTAAAAGGCTAATGGTAGGAGAAGGTGAATAATATGCAGTATAATTTGCAATTTGAGAAATTATGTAATGTTTTACAACTAGGTGAGATAGGTGGCATACCTAAGGCTATATCTGGTGGACTTTTACACAAAATGTATGCTGTTAAAACTTCTAAAGGAAAATATGCAATTAAAGCATTAAACCCTCAGATAATGCGTAGACCTATGGCAATGCAGAACTTTATCAATTCAGAGAAGATTGCCAATATTGCTTCAAATAATATATCTGCTCTTCCAGCTAAAAGATTTAATGGAGTTTTCATGCAAGAAATAGACAATCAATTTTATATTGTCTTCGATTGGGTAGATGGTAAAAGTATAAAATTTGATGAAATTAATATAATTCATTGTGAAAAAATAGGCGATATTCTTGCGGATATACATATAACGGATTTTTCAAAGCTAGGTATAGTTAATGATTTGCCAGGGGATATACATACAATAGAGTGGAGCGATTATTTGCAAAACGGACAGAAAAGTAATGCAGTATGGACTAATATATTGCTTGAAATCATTGATAAGCTTTATGATTGGAATGCTCAGGCAATTAAATCAGCAAAATTACTTGCGTCAGATATGGTTATTAGCCATAGAGATTTGGATCCTAAAAATGTTATGTGGAATCAAGATAATCCTATTGCTATTGATTGGGAGGCAGCTGGTTATATAAATCCTATGCAAGAGCTGATTGAAACAGCTATATATTGGTCTGAAGATGAAATGGGGAATATTGATAAAGAAAAATTTTTAGCTTTTATAAGTGGATATAAAAATAAGTATGGAACACCACAAGCAAATTGGAGAACAGTCTTAGTAAGTGGTTTTTTAGGAAAATTAAATTGGTTAGAATACAATTTAAAACGATCTTTGTGGATTGAATGTACAGAAGTCGAAGAACAGCAGATGGGAACTACTGAGGTAATAGGGACAATAAACCATATTAGACGTTATGCAGATATGATCTCTGAATTAGAAAAATGGCTAAATAATGAAAATTAGGCATTTTCAAAAAAATAATAAGCCAGTATATTAGCCTATTTTTCATCATACTGCGTCGTCAGAACCTGCACATAGCATCACTATGAGCAGAGCCTAACTACTTATCTGATAAAAAATATACTGATATCTTTGCCTATTATTTCCTTTCACATGCCTTAATAACTATAAACTGAATAATCTTTTAATATACCGTATTATTCAGAAATGAATTTTATGATATTTTTACTTTTCAATATAATAGGATGGCAAAAATATTTATATCATTATTGATGCAATTCACTGCAAGAATTGCAAAGAAAGGTTTGTTTTAAAGCTCTATAATTATAAACAAGGAGGGGATAATATGGATTGGCTTTTAGGTATGAACCAAGCAGTTAATTATATTGAGGAGAATCTTGATGGTGATATAAGTTATTCCATCGCTGCAAAATTTGTGTGTTGTTCTCAATATGAATTTCAACGTATTTTTTCATTTATGGCTAAAGTAACTTTATCCGAATATATTCGCAAAAGACGGTTAACTCTTGCAGCCTATGATATTCAGATGAGTAAAGAAAGGATAACTGATATAGCTATAAAGTATGGATATGATTCTGCAGCAGCATTTTCTCGTGCATTTAATCAACAGCATGGAACCACACCTACATCGGCGCGTAATGAAGGGGTGGCACTAAAGTCATATCCTCGTATTTCCTTCAAATTTATAATTCAAGGGGTAGATAAAATGGAGTATAAAGTTGTACACAAGGATGAGATACGAGTTATTGGTGTAAATAGGAAGATGATTACTAAGAATAACGAACATTGGAGAGATATACCTAAGTTTTGGGACGATTTTGAGCAAACAGAATTACAGGAAAAACTTAATTCTTATGCATTGGATGATGTTGTATTTGCAATAACTACCTATAGTGAAGAAGCGGATTGCTTTTGGTATATGTTAGCAGTAGCATATAATGGTGCCGAAAATATAGATAACTACGATATTATGACTATACCAGCTGGGACATATGCTATTTTTGAAGTACCGCCAGAAAATGAAGATAATATTGGTGAATTTACTATGCGTATTTTTAATGAGTGGCTTCCAAGTACAGGATATAAATTAACTGGTAAGGCAGAAATTGAGTGTTGTACAAAAAATGGAACTATAATATGGATGCCAATTGTTAAATGATACTTCCATAAGGTAATTAATATTAAAGAAGTGTCATAAATTTTGCATTAAATACCATAAATGTAAAATTGAATAGTTTCTTAAAAATACCGTATTATTCAAAAGCAAATTTTACGGTGTTTTTATTTGGCAATTTAAAATTCTAGGATGTTATATCAACTGTAGGGGCTAATAGCAATTATACCTAAAACATTATAAATATAATATGTGTAGAAAATAATTAGAAACTATGAGAATTGTCAATGTGAAAGTAGTAATATACAATTAGTAAAATATGGTATAATTTTCTTGATAAATAAGTAATGCTATAAAAAAATATGGGATTTTAAGGGGAGATTGGTTTTGAAAGAAAAAGAATTAGAAAGAGCTATTGAGTTAAGGAGGGAAGGAAGATTAAAAGAATCCAGTAAGATTTTAATAAATCTTGCAAATCAATATCCTGATAATTCAATAATCCATTATCAGTGTGCTTGGAGTTTCGATGCACAGGGATTAGAAAAAGAGGCAGTACCATATTATGAAAAAGCTATTTCAGTGGGATTGCCAGATGAATATTTACAAGAGGCTTTTTTAGGATTGGGAAGTACATATAGAACATTAGGGGAATATGAAAAATCAAAAGAAGTCTTCGAGAAAGGTATGGTAAAATTCACGGAAAATAGAGCCTTGAAAGTTTTTTATTCGATGACATTATACAATTTAGGAGAATACTCTAAAGCTATGGAAATTTTATTAACTAATTTAGCTCATACATCCTTAGATGAAAATGTAAAGAGATATAGAAAAGCAATAGATTTTTATTCAGATAAATTGGATGAAGTATGGTAACCTTAAAAAACAATTCAATCATATGTAGAATGCATAAAGGAAATAATCTTTTGAAATAATGTATTATTTAGGAATGAATTTTACGGTATTTTTGTGCATTTTTAAATTTTTATGACGTAACTAATGAAAATAGAGATAGAAATAATGGTATTTTAAAATTGAATAACGCGGTATCAGATAGTAAAATTATTTTACACTTATTATAAAAACAACCATATATTATTATGTAAATATGATATAATTATCATCAATTAAGTCAATATAGTATTTTATTATTCATTTAATAGAAAAAGTGATAACTTTAGCTGAAAAAATATAACATGTATAAATTGAATATAGTAACTACGAAAATTGAAAAAAGCAATATTTACTACTTGTGGACTAGCCAAGATTTGGTTCTCATATTTCAGAATATTTTGATTTTAATTATCTAATAATGTGAAGAAAATATAGGGTATTTAAAAAAACAAAAGAAAAATATATATGTTCTTAAAAGTCATTTAAATAAATACAGTTATAAAATCTTTATATATCTTAGTCTATAAATTAATCTACTTTAGATGATACGTGCCTTATATTGCATAATAATTAAAAATGTGAAAAGGAGAAAAAGTTATGAATAATGTCATAGATTTTTATGAAGGGTATGACGAAGATAATAGACTCAAAAGAGACAATGCAAGAAAAATAGAATTTACAGTGACAACAAATATTCTAAATGAATATATAGAGAGTGATTTTAATATTCTTGAATTAGGAGCAGGAACAGGGGCATATTCTTTTTATTATGCTGAACGAGGGAATTCACTTCTAGCTACAGATTTGACACCAAAACATGTAGATATTATTAAGGAAAAGGCAAAATTAAAAGGTGATGAAATAAAGTTATCAGCTGAAATAGCAAATGCTACTGATTTAAGTCAATATAAAACTAAGAGTTTTGATGTGGTGACTTGCCTTGGACCAATGTATCATCTTACAGAGGAAAGTGATAGAGTAAAATGCATTCAGGAAGCTCTAAGAGTGCTGAAACCTGGCGGCATTCTAGCAATTGCATATATAAATAAGCATTATGTAATTCACGTAATAATGGCATATCAAAGAAAATCTTTTGGCCGCACATTTGTAGACAATCTATTAAATACAGGCATTAATAAAGAAGACGATGAGAATTCTTTTCTTACAATTGGGTTTTTTACAACACCTATAGAAATAGAAAACTTTATTTCAGGATTTAATGTTGAAATTATTGACCATGCAGCTACTGATGGAATATGTTCACTCTTAAGAGATCCTATAGATGAACTAAATGATGAAGAATACAATGTATGGACAAATTATATGATAAGCAGCTGTAGAGAAAAGAGTCTATTAGGGATGAGCAATCATGGGTTACTAGTATGCAGAAAAAAATAAATATATCTAACCAATACAGATGCAAATATAAAAGTATCATAAATATCTTGAAATAATAATGATTTGACTTTGAAAAATACATATGTAAAAGCTTAATTTAATAATTTAACATATTCAATGATAATATAATTTAATCATTAAAAAAATATTATGCTTACTAAAATATAAATATCTATAAAGGAAATATTATTTATCATAAAAATAAGTATTTTCATGGAGTAATTCTATAACTGGAGTTGCTCCATGTTTCTTTGTGGTTGATTTTGTTAACCGAAATCAACTACTAATCCATTGAGGGTTTTAACCATAATAAGTAAAATATAAACAAGAGGAGTAGCTTTATGAAAGAAATAAATATTGCAAGAACACTTGCAGATAAGAGAAAAGAAAAGGGGATTACTCAAGAGGAGTTGGCAAAATATGTTGGCGTTTCAAAGGCGTCTGTCTCTAAGTGGGAAACAGGACAGAGTTATCCAGATATCACTTTTTTACCACAACTTGCAACTTACTTTAATATTAGTATAGATGATTTAATGGGATATGAACCACAAATGTCAAAAGAAGATATTAGTAAGCTTTATCACAAGTTAGCATCTGATTTTACATCAAAGCCCTATGATGACGTTTTAAATAATTGCAGGGATATCATAAAAAAATACTATTCCTGTTTTCCACTTTTACTACAAATGGGAGTGTTGATACTTTTCCACAGCGATCTTTCAAAAGATATAAACAAAACTACTGACTTGATTATAGAGGCAAAAAAACTTTTTATTCGAGTAAAAAAGGAAAGTAACGATTTACAGCTTATTAAACAAGCACAATACATGGAAGCAAACTGCTATATTGCTCTTAGGGATTCCGAATCAGCCATTCAATTACTTGAAGATATGAATAAGCCACTACTTACCATAGAAAACCTTCTTGCAGCTTCTTATCAAATGGAAGGTAAAATAAATGAGGCGGAATCTACATTGCAAGTTGGAATATATCAATATGTTGTAAGTCTATTTAGTCTTTTCCCCTATTACCTTATGCTATGTATCAATGAGCCTAAAAGATATGAGGAGATATTGCATCGTGCATTCTTAATAGAAGAAGCCTTTAGTATGAAAGAACTTTTGCCTGCTGCTTCTATAGAGCTTTACGTAATAGCTGCACATGGATATATACTTCAAGGAGATTTAGAAAAAAGCCTCAATATGTTGCAGAAGTGTACAGAGCTTTTAACAAGGGATATTTATAAATTAAAGCCTCACAGTGATGATTTTTTTAACTCAATTGACAATTGGCTAAATAAATTAGATTTAGGTGCAGGTCTTATAAAAAATGAAAAAATAATGAAGGAAGACATTGTGGATTTAGTAGTTAATAATTCTAATTTTTCACCTCTTTTTGATGACTATCGTTTTCAAAGTATAGTAGAAAAGTTAAAAAACTTAAAGGAGAAACAAAATGAAAACAAAGATTAAAAAAATAGGTAAAGTAATTCTTTGGATTATAGGTATTATTGTAGGTCTGATAGTACTAGCTGTGCTTACAGGTTTCACAGTGCATAATACTTATTACAAAAGTCAGCTAGAAGAAATAAAACCTTACGGTAAAATGGTTGAAGTAGATAATGAAAATATGCACGTGTATTCTATAGGTGATGGTGAAGAAACTATCGTACTTTTAGCAGGCTTTGGTATTCCTCTGCCATCAGCAGACTTTGCGCCCCTTATGCGTAAATTAAGTGAAAAATATACAGTTGTAACAGTAGAGTATTTTGGGGTTGGCTTTAGTGACGAAACGGACAAGCCGCGTACTTGTGAAAACTATATGAAGGAAATCAGAACTTCCCTTGATAAGGCAGGTTTTAAACCTCCTTATGTATTAATGCCACACTCAATATCGGGTATTTACAGTGAGTATTATGCTACAAAATATCCAAAAGAAGTTAAAGGTATGATTTTGCTCGATACTACCTCAACAGCATTTACAATGGAAGAAATGCCGAAAGAGATGGTTCTGCCTTATGATAATATTGGAAAATTTCTTCAAGAAATAAGTCTACTACCCTTAATGATAAAGCGTACTCCAGGAAGTCTATTGATGACAGAGAATGGTTATACCCAAAAGGAAATAGACGATTATAAAAAACATATAGACTACGCTATAAATGATACAAAAATTGAACAGATTGAAAACTTATACAATTATGTGCGAGAAGTTAAGGATTTACCATTTCCAAAGGATATTCCCGTGTTAAAAATTATAGCTAAACAAACAACAGAAAAGGTGGTACCATTTAAAGATGAGAATATGAAAAAGATATTTGAGTATATGGGAAGTATAGAATTTCAAAAAGATCACTTACAACGTTTAGGGGATAATGCGTCCTATGTCATACTTGATGGTTCCCATTTGATTTATCGAGAACAAGCTGAAGAAATTATAAGACTTGCAGATGAGTTTATAGCCAATTTGAAATAAGAAAGTCTGATTTTGGGTAGAAGGTGAACATAATCTGCATTTTATAAGTATATGTATTTAAAATGACAGATGCACTTTGTGTAGGGGTGAACAGTATTTATTAGGAAATCTAACTTGATTCCTATTATTAGATATTTAAGAGATAGCTGAAGCTTGAATAAATATTAATTTAAAATTGAAATTGATAAATATATTATTATGTGAAATTGCATAGGGATAATAAGGCATTATAATTCAGTAGTGCTATATATGAGAAGAAAAGTTGATAAACAATGTTCGTCCTTACGATATCATAAATAATGCATGAAGAATTATTAGAATATTATGAGCATAGTTATATACTTAGAATGATAATATAGACTTTATATTATCATAATTATGAGATATACTATAAAGAATTTGTTGGAAAATTTTAGTAATAATACTATAAAGTGTATTTACATTGTTGCAATTCAATATAAATTTATTAAACTAAGGCAAGAGGGGATTAAGATGAATTTTAAAAAGAGAAAAATATTGGTTATTATGACTATCATTATGATTACCTTATTAATAGGATGTGGAGATAATTTTATGGATAGAGTTTATAATGATGATGATAAAATAGCTAGTGACTCTAATACTTTTGGAGTAGATGAAAGTGATGAAACAATAGAGGAAGGAATATATAAGGGGAAATTGAAATTAAGTGGAAGTGGAACTATTTGGATATATGAAAGCGATGAAGATTTTGATTTGCAAGTTCCATATACATTATCAGTAAAAAGTGGAAAGGCAAAACTAGTTTTAATATCACCTAACAATACAGTTGCTACTCTTGTTGAGAATACAGCCAAATCAAGTGTAGAAGAAAATACCGCTTTAACTATACCAATTAAAAAAGGTATCAATCGCATAAAATTAGTTGGGTATAAAAAGGCAGATATTGAACTTGAACTGCACATAGAAAAAGGTGAATTTAAAAAAATAAGCTTTTAAATAAGTATATAATTAAAAAAGATACTGAGTAACATGTAGTAAGTTTTATGAAGATTGTTAAACTAAATTTTATAAGGAATAAATATAAAAAACTTATTTAAAAGTGTATATAAAAATTAAATTTATACATTTTTTAAGAGGTTTTATAAAAATACTAGAGAATTTTAATAAGTTCATTCTAGTATTTTTTTATTTTTAGTGGTTATTAAATTTACTATTATTTTAGATGCATTTATTATAATAAGTGTAATAATATTAAATGGTTATAAAAGTAATTATTTAATATTATAAATTTCAATTTGAGGATGAGGTATTTTGGTAAGTAAAAAGATTAATATTTGGTTATTGAGAAATGTGAGGTGGTTTATATGAAAAAGAGTATTTTAATT
This sequence comes from Clostridium sp. UBA6640, assembly GCF_002455975.1. GTDB lineage: Bacteria > Bacillota > Clostridia > Clostridiales > Clostridiaceae > Clostridium_J. The sequence goes on along the minus strand of NZ_DKLM01000083.1, from coordinate 34,701 downwards.
ATAGATGATGATATTGAATTATGCAGATTACTTAAAAGATGTATGGAGACTGAAGGATATGAGGCAGATGTTGCTCATACAGGAATAGAAGGTTTGAAGTTTGTTAATAACAAGGACTATCATTTAATTATATTGGATGTTATGATGCCGGAGATGGATGGAATATCTGCATTAACTCATATAAGAGAAAGAAAAAATACACCGGTATTGATGCTTACAGCAAAAGGTGATGAAATGGATAAGGTTTTGGGACTAAAATTAGGTGCAGATGATTACATAACTAAGCCTTTTAGTTTATCTGAATTAACAGCTAGAGTGCAATCATTAATTCGTAGATATGTGGTACTTGGCGCAGTAACAGAAAAGCCACACTGCATGGCTTTTGGACATCTTATTATAGATACTGCACATATCCGTGTTACTTATAATGGTGAAAATGTTTCACTTACTGGAAAGGAATATGACTTATTATATTTTTTAGCATCTAATCCTGGGCAAATTTTTACCAAGAAACAGATATATCAAAATGTATGGCAAGAAGATTATGCTTATGATGACAACAATATTATGGTACATATTAGAAGATTACGGAAAAAAGTCGAACCAGATCCAGAAAATCCAATATATATTTTAACAGCTTGGGGCATGGGTTATAAGTTTAATGGAGAAGCAGGCAATGAGTAGAGAAATTATATGGTTTATCATTATCCTAGCAATGGTTCTTGTATTTTTTATTTATCGTGAATGGCAATATCGCCGTCGTATTCAAGAGACTTTGCATATTTTAGAAGATATTATTAAAGGTAATGAAAATAGAAAAATTCATGTTGGAGATAAAGAAGCTATTGCTCCTTTAGTATTTAAAATTAATCAATTAGTAGATTCTTATCAAAGAGATAAGATAAGGGCATTTCGAGCAGAACAGGCAAGGAAGCAAATGTTATCTAATTTATCCCATGATGTACGCACTCCATTAACATCTGTTCTAGGGTATTTAGATGCATTGTGTGATGGTATGGCTGGTGAAGAAAGTGAAGAATATCTTCATATTGCAAGAAATAAAGCTTATTCATTAAAAGAATATATTGATGAACTATTTACTATAGCACAAATAGATGCTAACGAAATACAACTTATTTTTGAATCAATTGATTTATTTGAATTACTGCGCAGTGAACTTATTGGTTGGATTCCAACATTACAAAAAGAAAATATAACCTTGGAAGTTCAAATTCCTGATGAGGAATGTTTTGTAAATGGGGATCAACATGCATTGATTCGCATTTTTAGCAATTTGCTTCAGAATGCTTTTCGTTATGGTAAAGATAATCATTTTATAGGGGTATCTGCATGGTATGATGAAACTGATGTTTATTTTGAAGTTTGGGATAAAGGAGCTGGATTATCGTCAGATGAAATATCTAGGGTTTTTGAGCGGCTTTACAGAGAGGATTCATCAAGGTCAACTAAAGGTCATGGCCTAGGTTTAGCTATATCCAAGGAACTTGTTCAAAAGATGCAGGGAAGAATTTTCATGGAAAGTACTCCACATATAAAAACATTTGTACAAGTTTCCCTACCAAAAAGTAAGAAAAAGTAAGAAATGTGTAAGCTTCATGTCAGAACTACCAGATAGAATAAATATATAAGCTATTTCAATTCACAATGCAAAATTCATAAGTTTGTATATTTCTGAGCAGAAGTTGAAAGTTTTAGAATTGATTAACTGCAGCGGCGAACAGTGCTCGCCGCATAATAACTAGCAATTATATTACTAGTTAAAATGAGCTTTTAAAGAAATTTTATTACTAGCAGAAAAACAGTTGAGACAAGGAGCGATATATATGGAAAATTGGATTTTAGAAACTAAAGCACTTACAAGAAAATTTGATAAACAAATAGCCGTGGATAATATCAATCTCCATGTTCCTAAAGGTCAAATTTATGGACTTTTAGGTCGTAATGGAGCAGGTAAAACTACAACACTGCGCATGATTATGGGATTAGTGAAGCCAACTTCAGGTGAAATCGAAATATTCGGGAAGAACTTAAAGCAAAATAGAAAAGAAATTTACCCACGTATTGGATCAATTATTGAAAATCCTGGATTTTATCAAAATTTAACGGGAAGCGAAAATTTAAAAATATTAGCTCGACTACGTGGAGTTCACCGTTCAGATGCCATAGAATATGCACTTTCAACAGTGGGGCTTGACAAGGAGCCAAAGAAAATGGTATCTCAATATTCTTTAGGAATGAAACAGCGTTTAGGAATTGCAGCTGCTATTATGCATGAACCAGAGTTATTAATTTTGGATGAACCTATAAATGGTCTTGATCCTATAGGTATACAAGAAATGAGAAATTTTCTTGATAAGCTATGTGAAGAAAATCATGTAACCATTGTTATTTCAAGCCATATTCTTAGTGAAATTGAGCAATTGGCAGATAATATTGGAGTTATTCATGATGGGAAATTACTAGAAGAGGTATCTATTCAAGAGCTTAGAAAAAGAAATCGTAAATATCTTGAATTTCAAGTATCTAACGAAAATAAAGCAGTTATGCTTATAGAGAAGTATTTCAATATTACCGATTATGAAGTTCATGAAAAAGGGAACATTCGTATATATTCTCATTTAGGTGAACAAGGAAAGATCAACAAAGTATTTGTAGAAAATCATATTGAGGTATTGAAGATTGTTATGAGTGAAGATAACTTAGAAGATTACTTTATTAAACTAATAGGAGGTGGTAGTATTGGGTAATTTATTATATACTGAACTTCTAAAGCTTAAACGATCTAATATGTTTTGGGTAAGTATTGTGGGAGCGATAGTAACACCGTTTATGTGTTTTATAGCATATGTAATGCAGAAGGTCAAAAGACCTGATATACCTATTGAATTTAATAAGCTTTTTTCTGATTGTAATTTTTATGTTATTTTACTAATTGGGGTGCTTTTATATGGATTAATTGCTGCCTATCTTTTTAATAGAGAGTATGTTGAAAACACATTAAAAAATCTATTAACTATACCTGTATCAAGAATAAATCTTATTGTGAGCAAATTAGTTCTACTATTAATTTGGATTATGGTATTGACTATAATTTCTTGGGTTATGACTTTAATTTTTGGATTAATAGGACCCTTTGAAGACTTAAATACTACAATATTGATAACTTCATTTAAAGAGTATATTATAGGAGGGGGTCTTCTTTTTCTACTGTCAACTCCAATTATATTTGTGACACTTTTGTTCAAGGATTATGTACCAACTATTGCATTTACTATAGCCATAACTATGGTAAACGTACTAATTTCAAATTCAGAATATAGTGTTTTATATCCATGGTCAGCGACAATAGCTGTAGCAACAAATATTTTTCGTCCAGAATACCCTCCAATATATTCTTATATTTCTATTTTTACTACGTTTATTATTGGATTTATAGCAATGGTAATTTATTTTAGAAGGGTAGATATTCAGTAAGGGAGATAAAAAACTTGAAAATAACTAGTGATTATAATCGCTTATTTTAAATTGTACCTTAAGCTTATAAGGTGATTATAACATCTATTATAAAAGAAAATAAATTTAAAACATTGGCTTATTATTTTCTTTTTATACTTAAACAATAAATTGAAAAAGGTGATTAAATGGAAACAATAATTTTTATAATAAAATCTATAATATTAGGAATCGTAGAGGGAATAACAGAATTTTTACCAGTATCCTCAACTGGTCATCTTGTTATTTTTCAAAATTTAATAGGATTTAAAGGAACTAGTGCAAATTATGTTGAGATGTATACATATGTAATACAGCTTGGAGCAATACTTGCAGTTGTTATACTTTACTGGAAAAAGATAAAAGATACTCTTGTAAACTTTTTTCCACAAAAAGTTGGATATGAAAAATCAGGGTTTAAATTTTGGTTTATGATATTTATCGCTTGTATTCCTGGAGGTTTTTTTGGAATACTCCTAGATGATTTAGCAGAGCAATACTTATTTAAACCAGTATCTGTAGCTATAACATTATTCTTAGGTGGTATATGGATGATATACGCTGAAAAGAAATTTAGAAATAATAATACAAAAAATGATGAGTTAAATGTTACACCAAAGCAAGCGATATTAGTTGGGCTATTTCAATGCTTAGCTATAATTCCAGGGATGTCACGTTCAGCTTCAACTATAATAGGGGGATGGGTAGCAGGACTTTCTACCGTTGTAGCTGCTGAGTTTTCATTCTTTTTAGCAATTCCAGTTATGCTAGGAATGAGCTTCTTAAAAATTTTAAAGATTGGTGGTATATCTATTCTTACATCTCCAGAAATTATTTCTCTTGCAGTTGGTTTTATAGTTTCATTTATAGTGGCATTAGCAGTAATTAATAAATTTATTTCATATTTAAAGAAAAAACCAATGAAGGTATTTGCAATTTATAGAATGATATTTGCAGTTGTAGTTTTAGCGGCAGGATTCATGGGAATATTTTAATAAAATATATAAGACTTTCTTTCGGACAAGCTTTTAGGTTAAAATTAGAAACATTTTTATATATGTTATTAATAATACGTATATCAAGTTTAGCCAGCTGGAAAAATAAAAAATTAAATATGTTAGTATATTTTAGACTTGTAAAGTAAAATAGCTAGTTAAAGATGCGAAATATATGAGCATCTTTAGCTAGCTATTTTTGAATATGTCTCATGCCACACAATGTGTCGAATTCTATTAATAGTAGACCTATGAACAGAAACTTACAACTTAGAATAATGGAAAGTAGGCTGAGATACTGATTTATTATTTTTTGAATATACCTTATTAGCAAAAATCAACTTAGCAAAAATGGATAAGCGAATGGTAATTGGTTCTGGTACTATAGAATCATAGATTGGGGAGGGAAAACATGGATTATAGAGCTTGTATTCAACAAAGTATCGACTATATTGAGATTCACTTAAAAGAAGATATTACAGTAGAGAAACTAGCTGCATTAGCTGGATTTTCATCTTATCATTATTACAGAGTATTTCAATTCTATGTAGGTCTACCGGTAATGAAATATATACGGAAAAGGCGTATAGCTTATGCTGCCACAGAGCTGCTTGATGGACGAAAAATCTTGGATATTGCTCTAGACTATGGTTTTGATACCCATGCAGGTTTTACTAAGGCATTTCGCAAATCCTATGGTGTATCTCCAGAACAATATCGAATTCATGCAACTAAACGTATTCCAGAGAAGGTGGACTTAATGAAGCTAGCAGAATATAAAATAATGGGAGGAATTATTATGCAACCTAAATTTATTCTCAAACCAGCATTCAAGTTAGCAGGTTATGAGCTAAAGACTACTTCAAATGATGGAAAGAATAATACGGAAATTCCAAAATTTTGGGACAGATACTTTGAAGAAAATTGGGCAAAAATTTTACACAATAAAATTACTCCAGTTAATCATGCAGAATTGGGTGTTTGTCTACAACCAGATATGAAGACAGGAAACTTTTCTTATATAATAGGGGTAGAGGTAAGAAACTTTGATAATATACCAGAAGGACTTTTCAAAGGAGAAATAAATGAAGCTACCTATGCTGTATTTACTACACCGCCATCAGACCGTAAAGATAATGGATTTATTAATACTATTCAAGGCACATGGAATTATATCTGGAATGAATGGTTCCCAGAATCAGGTTACGAATATGCACCAGATGGAGTAGATTTTGAACTATATGATGAGCGCTCTTATGGATATGAGGGAATTGTAATGGATATCTATATACCAGTAGTGAAAAAAGAATAAATAGAATTTTCTAATAGAAATGTCTAATTAAAATATTTATATCCGATATGATAATTTTTGTTATCATATCGGATATTTTCTATTCTAGGGGAATTTATAATAAAGCCAAGTTTGCGGACAACTTTGTGAAGTTGAAAAACACATAATCCGCTTAGTAGATTTTTTATTGCATTATTGTATTAGTTACATAATTGTTTAATAAATCAAAGAGAGTAATTTATAAAAATTTAAATGTGGACTACTTGACATTACATAGTAGTAAGTATATTATAAAAATATAAGCTATTATGTAATGCAAAGTAGGTGATTTAGTGGCTAATACTACACAAATATTAAAGGGACTACTTGAAGGGTGTATTCTTAACATAGTGAGTAAAAATGAAACATATGGTTATGAAATATGTGAAAAATTAATAGAATTTGGATTTAAAGATATTTCAGAGGGAAGTGTATATCCAATACTTATAAGATTAGAAAAGAAGAAATCATTATATTCTATTATGAAAAAATCTCCTTTAGGACCTATGAGAAAATATTACTATCTTACAGAAGAAGGTATGGAAGAATTAAAAGAATTCATATCGTCTTGGGGTGAAATAAAGAGGAATATCGATAATGTATTGGAGGGGTAAATAATGTTGTCAGCAATTCGATTAAGAAGAATTAGATTGAGGGAACAGAAAAAGCTAAATGATACAAATTTGTGTTTATATAAGCATATAACTTCTTATATTCAAATTTGTGGTGATCTAGAATTAGATGAGAAAGAAGAAATTTTACAACAGATTATGGATATGATATTACAAGCTCAAGTTGAAGATAAGCCTGTAGATTTGTTTATTGGAAAAGATTATGAGGCATTTTGTGACTCAATTGTTGAGGAGTTTAATAATAGTAGAAATAAATATTATAAAATAGTTAATTATGTACAAAAATATTTATTATGGACTACATTGCTTGTAATTATAATTGGAATTTCTAATATAATTAATGGCGATTCTTTAAGTTTAACTATAAATTTAAGACAGTTCATATGGGCAAATGCTATGACATTATTATTAATACCTAAAAGAATCAATGTCAGATTTAACATTTTTAATGTCAGATTTAACATTAAGAATGGAAGGTTTGTATCTAGTGTGGTTACTTTTTCTATCATTTTTGCTTTAATAAATTTAATAATTAAAAAACTTTTAGGTGCAGAGATTATGAAGTACAGCATTAGTTTAATTAATAATATTTATTACTTACCTTTTATATTTATAGCAATTGGGATAATAGGAATATATAAAAGAGTATCTAGTAATTGATAATTTCTTTTACTGAAATGTAATGCAAGTATATATTAGAGCGGTTTAATAAAATATATATTTGTATCAAATTTTTCAGCTTTTATTTTTGCTAAAAGCTGAAAAATTTATTTATAAGAGTAAATTTAAATAGACTATAAATAATACTTTATTTAGGATTTTCTACTTTATCAAATTCCATGTATTAGTTCCAAAAACTATCTATTACTTATTTTTAAATCTTCCCATTATAACTGTATTATAATAATTTCCATCCTTATGAATACGATCTTTTATTAACAAACCTTCTTCTATAAATCCATATTTTTCATATAATTGAATTGCCTTTGTATTTGTTTCTACTGCAACTAATGAAATCTTTTCTAATATTGTGGTGTCTGCCCAAGATAATATATTTTCTAATAATACATTTCCAATTCCATTACCCCAATATTTATTTAGAACACCTATACCTAAGGATGCACTATGCCTAAACCTACTTAAGGCATTTCCTTGACAAAGAGCTAACCCAGCAATTTTGCCTTCAACTTCCGCTACTAAAAATAAACTGTTATCTGATATTGAATTTTCATAAATCATTTTTTCGAAATCTTCTGGGGTAAGAAATCCTTCGCCTGGTTCGCGATCAAAATTTTCTGTTTCTCCGTCTAATTGAACTCTTAATCTAGATAATTCTGCTCCATCACCTTTTATAGGGCAGCGAAGTATCCATGTTAGATTCTTTCCTATTATTTCTTTATTTTCAATAACCATATTGAACCTCCAATAATCATATTTATCCTAAAAAATAATAGATAATACTCTTTAGAGAAAATATGTAGTAAAAAATTCAAAATTTTACATAAAAACATATACCTCCATAATTTTATAATTCTTAGTTAAGAACTGTCAATTAGAAATTATAGAATTTCTACTGATTAAGTAAGGGACGGTTCATCATTTTTTATTAAATTTTTAATCTAGCAATTTTTTAAGACAATATTTTAATGAATTTTATTCTAATTTTGTATAAATTGTAATGAACCGTCCCTATTACATTTAAACTTAAAAGGATTTGGCATTAAAAAAGTAGTGCATTTAATTTTGCACTTTAAATACATTTTAAGTATATTTTGAGATAAAATTATATTATTTGTAACATTATGGATATTGATAACATAACATAATTATTAGCTAGTAAATAACGAAAGGATGTTAAATTAATGCATGACCATGAAAAATGTAAAACTGTAAGAGTGCAATATGCAAGGGCATATGTATTACCTCAAGTTTATGAAAATCTATTTTCAGTTAGAGAGGCCTTTAGAAGAGGTACAATTTTTAAAGACCTTTATCAGCCATATAATAAAAAATCTATATGTTAAGAGGTGAATACTATGAATGCAAATGAACTATTAAATACTATTAGAGAATATCAATTCTATGCTATAGAGCTTAATTTATTTCTAGATAATTTTCCTCATGATGAAAAGGCAACAAAAGACTTTAAAATTACATCTCATAAATTAACTTGTTTAATTAGTGAATATGAAGAGAAATTTGGTCCACTTACTAACTTCGGTTCTGCTTTTGTAGAAAATCCACCAGCCTGGGTAAAAGACCCATGGCCATGGCAAAGAGAACAGAATAGATGGGAGGAAGAGTAGAGTATGTGGTATTATGTAAAAACTTTAGAATATCCAGTAAATCTTAAATCTAAAGATCTTCAAATGGCAAAATTTCTTATATCCCAATATGGTGGACCAGATGGTGAATTAAGTGCTGCACTTAGATACCTGAATCAACGTTATACAATGCCTACAGGAAAATCTAAAGCATTACTCACCGACATAGGAACAGAGGAAATGGCGCATGTTGAAATTATTGGTACTATGGCATATCAACTTATGGAAAATGCAACTGTAGAAGAAATTAGAGAAGCTGGTCTGGGAGGCCATTATACTGATCATGGAAAAGCAATATTTTATACAGATGCTACTGGCAATCCATGGACAGCAACTTATATACAGGCCAAAGGTGATGTAATTGCTGATCTTCATGATAATATGGCAGCAGAACAAAAAGCAAGAGCAACTTATCAGTGGCTAATAAATTTAACAGATGATCATGATATAAAAGAGATATTAAAATTTTTAAGAGAAAGAGAAATTGTTCATTTCCAAAGATTTGGAGAAGCTTTAGTTGATGTTCAAGAAAATATATGTTCTAAATAGACTTAATTATATTGTATAGGAAAATAATATTTTAATAAATTATATTATTTGTCAATCTGCCAATGGTATAAAAACATTTGGCAGATTTTTATTTTTGGTTTTTATATGTTTATATTTAATTTTATTATTTTTATAAGAAGCTTTAATTTTAGTACTTTAAAATCAGTATCTTAATAATGTTCATTTTAAACCTATGATTTGAAATGAACCGTCCCTTGGGAAGTTAATTGATGCTGGTTTATATGATTTATAATGAACCGTCCCCATATCTTACAGATATGTAAGAGTTCTGCGTTATGAGTAAGAGAATAGTTATTGTTATGAGAAAGCTATAAAAATATAATATAGTTATGGTTAGGGCAATTAAGAAAAAGGATGTCATACCAATGAATGTTTTTATAGATGTAAATTTATATTGAAGATAAAGTTAAAAGAGAGGGATTTAACATGGAAATACTAAAGGTTGAAAATTTATCAAAAGTTTATGGGGACGGTAATAATAAAGTAGAAGCACTTAAAGGTGTATCTTTTTCTATAAATAGAGGAGAATTTACTGCAATAGTAGGGGCTTCTGGTTCAGGAAAAAGTACATTACTTCATATGTTAGGTGGTCTTGATAGACCAACTTCAGGTAAGGTTTATTTAGACGGAGAAGATATATATAAATTAAATGAAGAAAAGTTAGCTATATTTAGAAGAAGAAATATAGGATTTGTATTTCAATTTTTTAATTTGATACCGGTTTTAGATGTAGAAGAAAACATATCACTACCAGCTTTGCTAGATAAAGAAAAAATAGATGAAACATATTTGGATGGATTATTATGGATGCTTGGGCTGAATGACAGAAGAAGTCATCTTCCTTCAGAGTTATCAGGAGGTCAGCAGCAAAGGGTTTCTATTGGAAGGGCATTAGTAAATAAGCCATCTATAATTCTTGCAGATGAGCCTACTGGAAATTTAGATAGTAAAAATAGTAAAGAGGTAATAGAGCTTTTAAAACTTTCTTCTAAAAACTATAATCAGACATTAATAGTTATAACTCATGATATGAGTATAGCAGAACAAGCAGATAGAGTGATAACCATAATAGATGGTGAGTTGAAATCTGATGAAAGAATTGGATAGAAGGGGGAAGTATTATGAAAAGCTATAAAGATATAACTAATAAATATTTAAAGCATAATAAAAAAAGAACTGTATTAACGATTTGTGGAATAATACTTTCTGTAGCACTTATTACATCTATAGGTTTATTTATGAAGAGTATGCAAAATACTTTTATTCAAGATGCTATAGAGGGTGCTGGCTCATTTCATATTGCCATTGCTAAGTTAAATGATAGTGATTACGATAAAATTAAGAATAATCCTAAAATAGAAAAGGTTGGACTTAAGGAGCAGTGGGATAAAATTTCTTTAAAATCATCAAAAAGTATAGAACTATTTAAACTTGATAAAAATGCTCTAGAACTTTTACCTTATAAAGCTATTGAAGGAGAAATTCCAAAAGAAGATGGAGAAATAGCCTTAGAAAGTTGGGTGTTAAATTATATTGATAATACTCCTAAACTAGGAGATACCATAAAATTGCAACTTCAGGATGGAAAAATAGAGGAATTTAAAATTACAGGATTAATTAAAAATAATTCATATAGTCAATTTAGTGGAGCATCTACAGGAATTGTTTATTCGGATAAATTTGATATGGAGAAATCTGGAATGTTTGCAACTATATCTAAAAAGGCAGATATTTCTGATACAGTAGAAGAATTAAGAGGTACATTTAAAAATATAGAAACTAATGAAGAGTTATTAAGACTTTTAGGGGAAGGGCAAAATAAATCTATAAATAATAGTTTAGCTTATATAGCTGGGATAATAATTACCATAGTAATAATTGCCACAATAGCAGTTGTATATAATTCATTTCAGATAAGCGTAGTTGAGAGAATAAAACAATTTGGACTTTTAAGGGCTGTAGGTGCAACTCCAAAGCAAATAAAAAAAATAGTATTAAGGGAAGCTACTTTAATAAGTTTAATAGGAGTTCCATTAGGAATTTTATGCGGCATATTTGCCATGTGGGCTATAGATCAGATATTTAAAATTATATCTAGTAGCGCTTTTGGCTCTTTAGACATGGTTATATCTTATGAAATATTAGCTATAAGTGCAGTGGTTGGACTAATTTCAATATATATATCAGCATTAATACCAGCAAAATTTGCAGGAAAAGTATCTCCTCTAATAGCAATTAGCAGCAGGGCTTCTATAACAAAAGAAAAGATAAAGAAAAATAGAGGCAGGCTAGCAAAAAAATTACTAAATATAAATGGATTGATGGCTTTTAAAAATATAAAAAGAAATAAAAAGAGATTTAGAATTACAGTATTCTCAATGATAATAAGTGTTACATTATTCATATTTTTTACTTCTTTTATAAATATGACCATTAATTTTACACCACATAAATCAGAAGAGGAAAAAAATAATTTTGAGATTCTAAGCTTATTAGATAATAATCGTTTTTTAATAGATGGAAAAAGTACTATAACTGAGGATATAATAAATAAAATAAAAAATAGTAATGAAGTTAAAGAACTATGTGTAAACTATGAAAATTATGTATCAAGAGCAGTAATTTCAGATGATAAAAAGGAAAAGATAATAACTGAAGCTGCACCACATACATATAATAAAACAAATTTTAATGGAGAAGAAATGACTTCATTAAACGTTCTCTTTGATGTATATGATGATATAAAACTTAAAAATACTGAAAGTTATATAACTAGTGGTAAATTAGATAAAGAAAAAATGATTGAAGAAAATGGTATTATACTTATAAAGAATGAAACGCTTAGAGGGGAAGATAAATATTATGAGCTTCCTCTTACCAATCTAAAAGTTGGAGATAGCTTTTATATTTACAAGAATATGCCTATTATAAATATAAAAAATTTAGAAGACAATAGTAAAATAAATAATTTTAATAAAAATGAAATGATAAAAGTTACAGTATCAGCAATAGTAGATTATGCACCATATCCGCTTTATGGAAACTCAGACCATTTAAAAATAATAACTCCAAAGGATGTTATGAAAAATATATCTAATATAAATGTTGAAAAAATTCCTTATAAATCTGCAGGAATAATATTAAAGGATGAAAAGAAAGAAAATGAATTTGAAAAGTGGATTCAACCTTTGGGAGATATGAACGGAATAAAGGTTATGAATACTAGTAAAGAAGCAGAAGAGATAAGAGCTAATAATCTTCAAATAAATATATTATTATATGGATTTGTAGCAGTAGTATCTCTAATTGGAGTAGTAAATATAATAAATACCATAACTACTAATTTAATCTTAAGAAGAAAAGAAATTGCATCATTAAGTGCATTAGGGATGACTTATAAAAACATAAGATCAATGATTTTGACTGAAGGAATTCTTTATGGAGTATATGGTTCTTGTTTGGGAGCTATTGTTGGAACGATACTATCACACCTTATGTCTACCACAATGATAGGTATAATGGGATTTAAATGGGGTATTCCTTGGAAAACTATAAGTATTGCTATTGGAGCGTCTATATTTATAGGCGTGATAGCAGTAATAAAACCTTTAAATAGAATTAAAAAAGAAAATATCGTTGAAGTAATAAGAGGAGAACAATAAATTAATTTATAAATTTATTCAATAACAAATTAACAGTTTATCAATTAAGAATTAAAGCTACTTTAGAAGCTCTGTGAAAATATGGAACAGAGCTTTGTTTTTTTTATGTAATTTTATATAATAATTTTATAAAGACATACAGGGGGATAGGATTTATGAATAGAATACTTTTAGTAGAAGACGATGAAGGGTTAGCTTTAGGAATTGAATTTACCCTTAAAGATGAAGGGTTTTATGTTACAAGAGCTGAAGATGTAGAAGAAGCTCTAAAAGCTTTTAATGAAAATGAATTTGATATAATCATATTAGATGTAATGCTTCCTGATGGAAGTGGTTATGATGTATGTAAATATATAAGAAGCAAAAGTGAAGTTCCTATAATATTCTTAACTGCTTGTGATGATGAGGTAAATATTGTTTTAGGATTAGACATTGGGGCAGATGATTATATAGTAAAACCATTTAAGGTAAAAGAACTTATTTCAAGAATCAAGGCTATTCAAAGAAGATTTAGAAATGAAGTTTATAAAAAACATATATTTAAATCTAAAGATATAGTTTTAGATACAGAAACTGCAAAAGTTGAAAAAAGGGGAGAAGAAATAATACTTTCTTCACAAGAGTACAAGCTTATTTTAAATTTTATGATGAATTCTCAAAAGCTGATGAGCAGAGAAGAGATACTAGATAAATTGATAGAAGGTTCGGGAGCATATTTTGATACAAATACTCTTTCTGTATATATAAAAAGGATTAGAGAAAAAATAGAAGACGATTCCTCAAATCCTGAATATATAAAAACTAAAAGAGGCCTTGGATATGAGTGGCATTTGGAAGTTGAAAAGGAGTAGTGGGTCATGACTAAATATTTTACTAATCCAGAACTAAAAAGAAGTTCATTAATTATATTAGCATTAGCCTTTATTATGTTAATAACTTCTTTTTTTATAATGGATAGGAGTTATAATAAGATAAAAATAAATTATACAGAAAGCACCATGGCTTTAGCAGGTGAAATAATTAAAAACCATCCAGAATTAAGTGATGAAATAATTCCTGTGATAACAAAAGGGGCTAATGAAGAAAACATAGAAGCAGGTAGAAAAGTATTAAGTGAATATGGCTTTAATGAAAAATTAGAAATAAAGTTTATACCAACAATGAATGATAGTTATAGTATGGCTTTAAAAGGCATACTTAGTTGTTTATTAATATTCTTCATTATTATATTTTTACAAAATTCTATTCAATATATAAGAATTTATAAAAGACTTGAAAGGCTTATAATGGCTGCAGAAAATATAGTAGAATACAATTTTGATGTTGGAATTTATGAAAATGCAGAAGGAACTTTTGCAAAACTTGCTTATTCTTTCAACAATATGAGAGTAATTATAAGGAATAATTTTTTAGCTATACAAAAAGAGAAAAATTTTTTAGTAGATATACTTTCAGATATTTCACATCAGCTTAAAACGCCTATATCATCTTTAATAATATATAATGATATACTTTTAAACAGGAACTTGGATGATGAGAAGAGAAAAGAATTTTTAGAAAATGGTGGGAAACAATTAAATAGAATTGAATGGCTTGTAAAAAGTTTGCTTAAAGTTGCTAAATTAGATGCTGGAGTAATTAGGTTTGAAAAGAATAATTATGATATAAATGAAACTGTGAAGGATGCTGTTGAAGCACTTCAAGGGAAGGCAGAAGAGGAAAAAATAAACCTTATATTTAATAAAAAAGACTCCCAAATTATGATGGTACATGATTCAAACTGGCTTAGCGAAGCAATTATAAATATAGTTAAAAATTCACTAGAGCATACAGCTGAGGGCGGAGAAGTAGAAGTTTTTACAGAAAGGACACCGGTGTGCATTAGAATTATTATAAAGGATAATGGAGAAGGAATTTCTAAGGAAGATATACATAATATATTTAAAAGATTTTATAAAGGGAAAAGGAGTAAGAAAACAGAATCTGTAGGAATTGGACTAGCTCTTTCTAAAGCGATAGTAGAAAGTCATGATGGGATGATTGAAGTTAAAAGCAAAGTTAAAGATGGGACTATTTTTACCATCACTTTTTTAGCTGTTAATTCAAATTTGAGTATGTCATAAAATACATATTAATTTTTAAAATTACAAGAGAGGGTTAAGAGGTATAGTATGAATATAGGATTAATAAGACATTTTAAAGTGGATTGTGATAAAGTATTATCTATGACCTCGGATGAGTTTAAAGCATTGGTAAGAAAATATGATGAAGATGATATTATAGAAAATGACATAGATTTAGGGCATATTAAGTGGGATAAATGCTTCTCTAGTGATTTATATAGAGCTGTTAAAACCGCTGAAAGCATATTCAAAGAAGAAATAACAAAAACTCATTTGTTAAGAGAAGTACCTATATCACCAATATTTAAAAGTAATGTTAAATTACCATATATATTTTGGGCTATAAGTGGAAGATGTGCATGGTTCTTTAATCATAAATCTCAAAAGGAAAGTAGAAAAGATACGGAAAAGAGAATAGATGAGTTTTTATCTAATATAGATTTAGACTCAAATGAAAATATACTAATTGTTTGCCATGGTTTTTTTATGAATACATTACAAAAGAAACTTAAAAATAGAGGATTTAAAGGTAAAAGTGTAAAAAGGCCTAAAAATGGCACATTGTATTTATATACAAAATAGTTAATAGGATTAGAGCAATTTAAAATAATAGAGTGTGGATTTTACCACACTTTATTTAATTGGTTAATAGCAAATAATTAACTAAATAATTCAAGCTATTTCTTATATATGTGTTTAATGCTAATTTGATAGTTTTAGCCTATTTATGGGTTGACTTACATAAAAAGCAATGGTATAATTTACCATAAGTTTAACTCCATTAAATTTAGTATAGTTTTAAAGAGATAGAACAGGTAATTTATTTTCAAGGAGGAGACTTTTATGATAATGGTTCTACCAGTGTACAGGGTGGAGTTAATATTGGGAGTGGTCAAAATAGTTCAGTAAATTTTTCATTATCATATTCATCTAATCATTATAGATATGTTAATGTGGAAGGATATTCATACTTTTAATTTTTATAATTAAGACAAATAAGATAGGAGAAATTAAATGAAGATAGATTCAAAAAAAGCTATTTTGTGCATTATTGGCTGTATTTTAGGTGTTTTAATTATGGTAGCTCCAATAATAATTACAGGTCGTTTATATGATGAAAGTAAAATATTAGGAGGACTTCTTGTTAGTGAATTCATTATGAGAACTTTATCATTAATTATTGGATTTGGAGTTATTTATGATGCAATTAAAGTATATTTTAAAGAAGGCTAATTCTTTAAGTTTTATATGAGATAGTAAAATAAGCTATGTCACTACAAGTATTGAATTTAGCATTAAAATAGATATAAATTCTTAATGTAACTAAGCTTATGGCCGTTTTTGCGGATATTTTGCTATTAAATGTACATGAACTAATGGTATTTGAATTAGCTTATATTTTCAATATAATATTCATGAGAGGATACATATCCCATCGAGAAATGTATCCTCTCATTATTTCTATAAACATAATCAAGCTGCTACTCTTCCAATAACTTACTAATAAATGTTTTCTTCTCCATAAAAAGCCTTCCTAATTATATCTTGTGAATTTAGTAGCTTTAATTAGAATACTAAAAAGTAGAATTTATTTTAATAAATACATCAATTTTAGAAGTGATATATCTACAATTTTTTATTCCAAGAATCTTTTAGTGGTACTATTCTATTAAATACTAGACTTTTATCAGAAGTATATTTCTTATCTACACAAAAGTATCCATGTCTAATAAATTGATATTTGCTTTCTATAGGTGCATCCTTTAAAGAAGGCTCCAATATACAATTTTTAAGTTTTATTAAGGAAGTTGGATTTATTCTTTCCTCCCAACGTTTTGAGTTGTCCTTTAATAATTCTTCATCAGAAATCAATTTATCATAAAGATGTACCTCTGCCTTAATTCCATGATTAGCTGATACCCAATGGATTGTTCCTTTAACTTTTCTACCAGTAAATCCAGAACCACTTTTAGTTTCAGGATCATAGCTGCAAAGTAGTTCTGTTATTTCGCCAGTAGATGGATCTTTAACTATATCTTCACATTTTATAAAATAGGCTCCTTTTAATCGTACTTCTTTCCCAGGAGATAATCTATGAAAGCCCTTAATTGGACTTTCCATAAAATCCTCTCTTTCGATATATAACGTTTTTGAGAAAGGTACTAATCTAGTTCCTAGTGATGGATTTTCATTATTATTTTCAATTTCTAAATATTCTACTTTAGTTTCATCATAGTTAGTTATAGTAATTTTTAGTGGATTTAAAACTCCCATAACACAATTCACTTTAGATTTTAAATCTTGACGTAAAGTGTGTTCAAGCAAAGATATATCTATGGTACTTTCATTTCTAAATACACCTATCTCTGATAGAAAATCTTTTATACTTTCAGGTGTAATTCCTCTGCGGCGTAATCCTTTAAGGGTAGGCAATCTTGGATCATCCCATCCATCTACATAACCACCAAATACTAGTTCTCTTAAATATCTTTTGCTAGTTACAACTCCTGTTAAATTTAATCTTCCAAACTCTCTTTGTTTTGGAGGTTCTTTTATGTCTAGTTCTTTTAAGAACCATTCGTACAATGGTCTATGGTTCTTAAACTCAATGGAACAAAGGGAATGAGTAATGCCTTCAATTGCATCTTGTAATGGATGAGCAAAGTCATACATAGGGTAGATGCACCATTTATCGCCAGTTCTATAATGATGAGCAAAGTTTATTCTGTATATTACAGGATCTCTAAGATTTATATTTGGTGAAGACATATCTATTTTAGCCCTTAAGACCTTTGAAGCAGCAGGAAATTCACCATTTTTCATCCTTTCAAATAAATCAAGGTTTTCTTCTATAGTCCTATTTCTATAGGGACTATCTTTTCCAGATGTAGTTAGTGTACCCCTATATTCTCGCATTTCTTCTGGGGTTAAGTCACAAACATATGCCTTTCCACACTTTATTAGTTTGAGGGCAAATTCATATATCATATCTGAATAGTCAGAGCCATAATAAATTCTATCCTCAGGATCAAAGCCAATCCATTTCATATCTTCAATAATAGAATCTACATATTCAATATTTTCTTTTACTGGATTAGTATCGTCAAAACGTAAGTTAAATTTTCCACCATATTTAGTAGCAATACCATAACTAATACTAATAGCATAAGCACTGCCAATGTGAAGGTAGCCATTTGGCTCTGGTGGAAAACGGGTACAGATATCTCTGCTAAAGCTCTTATTTTTAATATCTTCCTCCACAACTTTATCTATAAAATTTTGAACAATTATATTTTCATTTTTATCTGTTGAGTGACACATTTTAAATCCTCCCTTTTATAAAAAAATAATGATATTAGACATCTGAAAGAAAATAATAGATCAAAGATGCCTAATAAAAAAACTCTCACCTCCAAGACTTATTAGTCTTGGGGACGAGAGCTATTATCTTCGTGGTGCCACCCCAATTTATCAATATGTTGCCATATTAACCTTATCAGGTACGGTAGTGTTCAAAATAATTTTAAGTTAAAATAAAATTAAACTACTTATACCCTAGCTCTGTAACAGGAGCTCCTGTCATAGCCTCCCCCTTAAGGTAAATTTTACATTACTTAAAGGATCGGTATGAAGCTCAGAGGCTTGTTTCGATAGGGCATCTAAAAGAAAATAATTGATTAAAGATGCCTAAACTTTTCTCTGCCTTTTTTCAGCTACCAAGGCTCTCTGTAAAAGAAACAATTTATCTACTCTTCTCATCATCGCTTTATTATAGTATGTATTTTTTAACATATTTTATACTATTCAGAGTAATTTGTCAATGATACAAGGTTAGGCAATTGAGAATGGAAAATTGACAATGAACAATTATGGATACTTCTCTTTTGTAGAGAAGTTTTAAATTGATATACTAGTTTTTTATGGAAAAATTATTGAAGGAAATAATTCTTTGACAAAGGTATAGGATTTAAATATAATAAGTAACAATAACCTTTGTATAAGCCCAATAATAAAGGGTTCCTTAGTGAAAATTTAACTTATGCATGATTTTAATTTCCATAACGAAAATTCTTTTCTATGAATGAAAAATNNTTTATAGAAAATTTATTTTCCAGAGTATATATTAAGTTTTCACATTGTATCCATATAAGGTTTGGGTGTTTCTACTATACTACCGTAAACAGTATAACTATGAAGAAGTAATCCATGAAGGTTAAATATTTTTAAAGGGTGGATTGTTTTAATGAACAAGAGAATTTTTAAAGAACAAATTAGAGCAGCAGCAAAACATGAAACATGTGATTTAGTTATTAAGAATGTAAATATTATAGATGTATTTCAAAATGATATATTTATTAGTGATGTAGCTATAAAAAATGGATATATAGTGGGGTTAGGAAATTATGATGGCCAAACCATTGTAGATGGTACTAATAAATATGTATGTCCAGGACTTATTGATGCAC
The DNA here is from genome assembly GCF_002455975.1 of Clostridium sp. UBA6640. Taxonomy (GTDB): domain Bacteria; phylum Bacillota; class Clostridia; order Clostridiales; family Clostridiaceae; genus Clostridium_J. The sequence continues at coordinate 15,086 of NZ_DKLM01000083.1, read as the reverse complement.
ATGCTCATATAGAGTCTTCTTTAACAACTCCAAAGGAATATTATAAGGCAGCACTTATTCATGGAATAACTTCAATAGTTACAGATCCTCATGAAATAGCAAATGTTTTAGGGAGTGAAGGAATAGAACTTATGATGAAATTAAGTGAGAACCTTCCTTTAGATTTCTATTTTATGCTTCCATCCTGCGTACCAGCTACTAGCTTTGAAAGCTCTGGAGCAAAGTTAGAAAGTGAAGATTTAAAACCATTTTATAATAATGACAGAGTGCTAGGTTTAGCTGAAGTTATGAATTCACCAGCAGTATTAAATTGTGATGAAAATATGATTAATAAAATATGGGATGCGAAAGAAAGAGGGTTAGTTATAGACGGACATGGTGCAGGATTTGATGAAACTATGATTAATGTCTATACAACCTCTAATATTACAACAGATCATGAATGTCACAATGGCAAAGAGGTTATAGATAGATTAAGAAGAGGGATGTATGTGCTTATAAGAGAGGGCACTGTAGCAAAAAATCTTAACGAGCTAATTAAAGTCACTAGTATGGCAAATTCAAGAAGGGTTTGTTTTTGTACAGATGATAAACATATAGATGATTTAATAGAAAATGGTAGTTTAGATCATTCAATTAGAATGGCTGTTAAGCATGGATTAAAAGCTGAAACAGCAATACAAATGTCTACCTTAAATACAGCTGAGTGTTACAATTTAAGGCATAAAGGTGCTATTGCACCAGGATTTATAGCAGACTTTATAATATTAGATGATTTGGAGAACTTTAAAATAAATTCTGTCTATAAAAATGGACAGTTAGTAGTAAAAGATAATAAATTAGTAAATGAAATAAAAAAAGATGAATGTACGTATGATATTAAAAATAGTATCAACGTTCCTAAACTTACTGAAAAAAGTTTTGAAATTGATTTAATAGATAAAAGTAAATTAAATGTTATCGAGCTAATACCAAATAAATTAGAAAGCAATCATTTAAAGATAGATATTGATGAGCTAAATAATAAAGAAAAATTTATTGCTGATATAGAAAAAGATCTAATTAAAATAGCAGTTATAGAAAGGCATAAGGGAAATGGAAATATCGGATTAGGCATTATTAAAGGCTTGAATGTTAAAGAGGGAGCCATAGCTACTACTATAGCACATGATTCTCATAATATGATTGTTAGTGGATGCAATGATGAAGATATGGTTTTTGCTGCAAATGAGCTTCAAAAAATAGGTGGAGGCATAATAGTAGTTAAAAATAGGACAGTTCTTGCATCAATCCAACTTGAAATCGCAGGTCTTATAACGGATAGAAGTTTAGATGAAGTAGTTTCAGACTTACATAATCTACATGAAGCTATAAATGAAATATCACCAAATATAAAATTTAATCCATTTCTAACACTATCTTTTTTGTCATTGCCAGTAATACCAGCTCTAAAGATAACAGATAAGGGTTTAGTTGATGTTACTAAATTTGAATTTATAGAAGCAGCTGAATAGTTTATATTAAAAAAAAAGCTTCCCATAAAATATGGGAAGCTTCTAAGCTTTAAAGCTTAGTTATATTGAAATTCGCCTTTAGGAGTGGTGTTGAAGAAGTCTACATATCCTATATTGAATATGCTTTTATTAATATTTTTTATGTTAATTTTGTCGCTTATTAACTTTGTGTATACTCCTGTATATGCGATATCTCCTTGGAATATTGCGCCATATATAATGCCGTCTTTTTCTATTATCTTTTTATAAACTTTTCCATCATCATATATATGAACATTAAAGCTATCATCTGATGGATTAGGTATGCCTAGAGATACTGTATCAATTCCAAAGAAGTTCATAGAGTTTTTAAATCCAAAAAGACTTTCTATTTCTTTTTCTCTATTTGCCATATTGTGTGCTGCAACTATTCCTTGTTTTACAGCTAAAGGCCATATGCCTGGCTTTCCTGCACAGACATCACCAGCAGCATAAATATTCTTTTCTTTAGTTTCACATTTAGAATTTATGATAATTCCTCTGTCAAATTCAATATTAGTGTTACTAATAAAGTCTGCATTTGCTTTAACTCCTGCTGCAACTATTGCCATATCAGCATTTATCACAGTACCATCATCTAATAACAATCCTTTAAAACTACCATTTTCATTTAATAAAGCACTTTTAGCAAGGTGACCAGTGAATATTCTTGCACCTCTTTTTTGTAATTCATGCTCGTAAGCTTTTGCAGTTTTTTCATCTAATTGAAGTGGTAGGATATTCTTACCCATTTCAATTAGATATACTCTAATTCCTCTTTCCAATAATTCAGTTGCCATATCAATTCCTATCAGTCCACCGCCTATAACTACAGCAGATTGACAGTTGTGAGAGGCTTTATCAATAGCCAAGGAATCCTCTAAATTTCTTAAAGTGAATACATTTTTAGCTTCTCTTAGATTTTCTACAGGAGGAATAACTGCAGAAGAACCTGTAGATATTAAGAGCTTATCATATTCAATTAAGGAGTTATTATCAAGGACTACTTGTGATTTTTTAGGATCAATATTAGATACAGAAACTCCTTTTATCCAACGGATATTATTCTTTTCAAAAAAATCTTTTTCAATAAAGGAAAGACTTTCTATATCTCTTTTTTTACTTACATAGAGGTGAAGCATACATCTAGAATGTACATTTTCATCCTTAGAAATAATAGTAATATCACCTGTTTTATCTAAGCTACGTAAGGTTCTTGCAGCATTAATACCAGCAGCACTGGCACCTAATATTACATACTTCATTAGTCGTTCACCTCCACTAGATATATCGCCTCAGTAGGACAACTTTCTACGCAGCGAGGAGTTCCTCTATCTTTACACATATCACATTTAACTATAATTTTTTTAGTATTCTTATCAGGTTTTAAAACCCCGTATGGACATGACATAACACACATAAAACAAGAAGCACATCTACTTTCATCGTAGTTTACTATGCCTAAATTTTCATCTTTAGTCATGGCACCACTCATACATGTAAATACACATTCAGGTTCGTTGCAGTGGCGGCATATAATAGGTGCAGGACTTAAAGTTTCATCAAGTTCTATATGATTTCTACTTTCATTAGATGTATCTTCTAAATCTAAATCATAAATAGACTTTCCCTTTTCATTATGTTCTGACATACATCCTAAAACGCATCCAAGACAAGCCATACATTTATCTTTGTCTATCATTATCCTTTTCAATTTTATGGCCCCCTTTTTAAATATTAAGTGCACTTCTTTTATTAAGTATTATTTCTTCAAGTTTATCAGCTGTGCTTAATACATCATCGTCTAGTATAAGTCTTCCACCAGTTAATCCCACTAAAATTTCAGTTAAAACTTTTGTAACTGTTTTACTACCTGTAATAAAAGGTGGTTTTGCTAAATGAAGAGGAAGTCCTAAGGCAAGTCCAAAAGCACCATCTGCTAAAGCTTGTTCTTCTAACCATTGTGGTGCAGATAGAACTAATGGTAGATCAGGCAAGTCAACATTAAGTAATTTTGCAAGTTCAGTAGCCACTGCTTCAAGTCTTCCAATAGCAAGACATGGACCAAAGTTTAATACTGGTGGGATTCCTAAACTTTCACATACTTCTCTTAAGTTTTCGCCTGCAAATTTTGCAGCTTCTGGAGACATTAAGCCTACATTTTCAAGTCCGCCACTTGAGCATCCAGCGGAAAGAACCAATATATCTCTCTTTATCAATTCTTTTGTAAGTTCTACAGTAAATACATCATGGCCCCCAGATACAAGATTTGAACATCCAACAACTCCTGCTACACCTTTTATTTTTCCTTGAGCGATTAATTTTAATAGTGGTTCAAAAGTTCCACCTAAGAAATTCTTAAGGGATGTTTCACTAATTCCAGTTAAAGTGCTGTCATTTCCATGGTTCTTTGGTAAGTTAATCTCAACATTACCTCTTCTTTTATTATGACTATTTATTGCTTCATCAATAATATAATTAGTTATTTTTTCTTTTTCTCTATAAGAATAATTAATATACTCTGCATTTTGTTTTTTAGCTACATCATCAATGCAGATCATTTTTACCATTAACTCATCAGTAATTGGTTCTATTCCAGGGAAAGTACAGTTAAATTCTGATATAATTAAATCAATAGCACCAGTAGAAATCAATGCTTCACTGGTAAAGTTATTTCCTGAATGACCAGCAAATACTTCTTTATAATGCTCACCTCTTAATTGTAAATCTTGACCAACACAGGTTGAGCCTACTAATTTAAATCCTTTAGCTCCAACTTCTAGAGCTCTTTCTATAATTTCAGGATCAGAAAGTCTATCCTGTAAATCTGCTATAAATGAATGTTGGTGACCAGTAATCATAATATTTATGTAATCAGCGTCTACTACTTTAAAACCTACACTTGCAGATCTTATCTGTGGTTCGCCAAGCATTATATCATTTAATAAATTAGTTAAAACTAAACCATAAAGGCCAGTAGAAATACCTAAGCTAAGAGAATGTAAAAGCATATTTACTGGATCACTATTTAGATTAGTAGATGTTTTTACAATTGCATCAAAGACTTCAGATTTTGCTCCGCCAGGAAGAATGGATAGGTCTTGCCATTTCTTAAATCTAGGCCCATAAGCTAGTTTTTTAACTAGTTCCATTTTTTCAGATCTAGGCTTATAAAGGTCATTAAGAACTTTCTCTGCTAACAATACAGCTTTTTCATGATCATCTTTTCCTTCTATTTCAAACAATTGACAAAGCTGATCTAATGTAGCTTTACCTTTGATAGCGCCTTTATTTTTACCTGTTTCTTTTAGGTTTTGAGCAGTATTTTCAACTATGTGCAGGTAACAAGCACTTCCAGATGCTACTGCTCTTAGGAAATTTCTTGCAACTATAGTATCCGCTGTTGCGCCACATACACCTTTTGGAGCATTAGGGGTTATACGACAAGGTCCATTAGCACAAAGTTTACAACATACACCTTGTAGTCCAAAGCCACATTTTACACCTTGTTTTTCCATCCTATGGTGAGCAGTATCGAATTTAAGTTCTGCAATAAAATTTTCTAGTACTTTATCAGCAGAATTACAAGTAGATTTTTTTACATTGATAGACATGTTAAACCCTCCCTATTTATAGATGCGTTATCTTAAAACTTAATGTGCATTTCAATATAAATCTTTTTAGTACTTTAATTTATAGCTTAAGTTAATAGAAATTTGACAATGGACAGAGAATTCGCCATAAATGTCCATTGTTAACGAGCAACTATAAATTTCAACTAATATAAATTGAAATAATTTAAAAATATATTTCTATGAATTTATATATTAAGTCATAAGTGCATATGTATGAATGTATACCAAATAGATAAACGTATACCAAAAAGGTATAGCATATATCGTAAAAGTTAGGGGACTACCCCTAAACTATTTTTACACATTTAAAATTTATGTTATTTTATAATTTCTTTAAAATTGGTTTTAGATAATTCTTCTACCAACTTTTTTTGAGCAGCAAATAATGCACTATGAATAGCACAGTTATTTGGTCTGCGAAGATTACATTTATCTGGTTCATATAAACAACGGTTTAAGTATATAGGTCCTTCTATGGCTTCTATAACATCTTTTAGAGATATTTCTTCTGGATTTTTGCCTAAAGCATATCCTCCATTTATTCCCATATAGGATTCTACTAGTTTTGCATCTCTTAGTTTTCGTAAAAGCTTTAATAGAAATCGTAAAGGTATATTTTCCTTTTCAGATATGGTATTAGCGCTTACAATAGTACCTTTTTCTAATCTGGATAAATAAAGTATTACTCTTAAAGCATAATCTGTTTCTTGCGTTAGTCCCATAATCTTCTCCTTTATTAAAGTTATACCAAACTGGTCTATTTAAAATATATTCTATATTTTGTGAAAAGTCAATATGGATTGTTAAATTAAAATTTTATAAGATTAGGAATGTTTTTTGAGAAGAACATTATAGCAACCACTTGTAATATAAGTATTGTTGGTAAACCAAATTTAAAGTACCAATGCTTAGTTTTGTGTCTGAAAATATTCATTCCTAACAAACATCCTAGTGATCCACCTAATAAGGCTATTAAAAATATGTTTCTTTCAGGAATTCTCCACTTATGATTTTTAGCTTTTCTTTTATCCAAAAACATTATGTAAAATCCTATTAGATTAATTATTATTAAATAAGGTAATAGCAAAATCACATCCTCCTTTTAATACACAAACTAAAACAATTTGTTAACGCAAATTTATGAGTGTATAGATAAAATTTATGAGTTGTACATTTATTATATAAGTATAGCATAACAATCAGTTTATATATGGTAAAATTTGTTGAATAAGTTAAGAAAAATAAATATAATTAATGTAACAAAAGTAAAATGTTTTTATGTACCTATAATTAGCTATGATTTTGAATATGAGGGGGGATATGGATGATATGTGAAAAATGCGGGGCAGAATTAACAGAAGAAATGGTGAATTCAGGTTTTTGCTATCAATGTGGACAACATATATGTATTCAAGAAGAGATTAAAATATTTAACAAAAAATTAGAAGAAGAAAAATTGAAGCAGAAGATATTGAAAGAAAAAGAATCAAAAGATCAAATAGAAAATTTCCTTATGACTACTAGATACAATTTTGAAGAATATAAGATTATAAGATATAATAAGGTTATTTGTGCGGAAACTGTTATGGGAACTGGTTTTTTTAGTGAGCTTTCAGCAAGTCTTTCTGATTTTTTTGGAGTGGAAGATGATGCATTTGCATCTAAGTTAGATGAAGCAAGAAATAGTGCAACTTGTAAATTAGTTCATAAAGCTATTAAAGTAGGAGCTAATGCAATTTTAGCTGTTGATTTTGATTATGTACTATTTAATAACAATATGATTTCTGTAATTGTAAATGGCACAGCAGTAACTGTTGAGAAAATGTAGATATTTCTATATTGAAGGTTTATTTAAAAGATTAAAAAGAAAAAGTTTTTAAAATAAGTTGACATTTTGAATAATAATGAATATAATCTTAATAAATAAAATATTTTTAATCCAGTGAAGAGGGATAGTAATTAAATTTAGGTTCGTTAAAGAGAGCTAGGGATGGTGGAATCCTAGTATGAAAGGGTTTAATGAATGGGCCTCAGAGGAATAAAGGGAAATCTTTTTAGATAGTACCAGTTATCGTGGGCTGCACGTTATAGCAGATAGAGTATGTTAGTACTTGAAGTTGAGAGGCGTATAGTATATGTATAAACTTTTAGTACTTAGGGTATTATAGATTTGTAACTTATACTTTTTTTATTGTATAAAGTTTATTCATTTTAAGTTTATAAATCTATGGATTCTTAAGTAAATGAAAATTAACCTTATTAAGGTAGTTGTACATATATTGCAATTTAGGTGGTATCGCGGATAATATCTCCGTCCTATTGATTTAGGGCGGAGTTTTTTTATTTATAAAGATAGAGGTAGATAGTAGAGAATTTTAGGTGGTGAGTAGCATGGTATGAAAGTGTATTTTAAAAAAGTATATAAATAATAAAAAATTAAATGAATTTAGGCATATGAAAAAATGCACTATCATATTAGCTAGTTATTTTTTAAAATGTGCCTCAGGAGGAGTGTAAATATGAATATAAAAAAATTAACAATTAACGCATTGCTTTTAGCTGTAGGTGCACTATTACATCAAATTACCCCAGCATTAGGATTACCAATGCAACCAGATTTTGCTTTGGCAATGTTATTTATAATAATCATATTAAATAAGGATGATTATAAAGCTTCTTTGGTAGCAGGTATAGTAATAGGAGTATTTACTGCCATGACTACGAAGTTCCCAGGAGGTCAAATACCCAATATATTAGATAAGTTGATAACAGTAAATTTTGTATATATATTAGTCTTTATAATTTGTAAATTTAAATCTTTTAAGAAATTAAGTGAAGAAAAACAAAATTATATAATAGCTTTAATAATATTACCTATAGGAACTTTAGTTAGCGGAACAATATTTTTATTATCAGCACAAATAATAATAGGTCTGCCAGCATCATTTACAACATTATTATTAGCAGTAGTACTGCCAGCTACAGTGATAAACTTAATAGCTGGATTGTTCTTATATAAAGTGGTGAACTTATCTTTAAGGAGGGCTTCTTATTCAGTAAAAAGATAGTATTGATTTCGAGAAATCTTGGATTAGAGGTGTTTTTATGAGGAAAGATATTCCTAGTATATATAAAATGCTATATGAAGGAAGCCAAAAAGCAAGAGAGATAGTAGCTAACATTATAGGCATCTTCAAAAAATAACTAGTCAGTATTCTGGTATATTTTATGCCATACTGCATCACCAGAACCTATAGATAGGATTACTATCTGTAGAACCTGGTTCTTTGTCTGACATAAAATATCCTCAGAATATTTAACTAGCTATTTTGTTTCAGATGCCTCAAAAGAAGTTCGTGAGGCAATTGGTATAGAATATTTTAATGGAAGAATTTAATTAATAAATTTTAATAAATAAAGCACAGTTGTANNTACAACTGTGCTTTATTTATTATGATAACAATTTTTCTCTTATTTATATTTTGGCGAGATGACAATTAGATTCTTATGATTATCTAAAGTTTAAATATTATATTTACCTACAAAGAAAATAATGGTAAAATATTATTGAACAGTGTTTAATAATATTACGGTGTTCAATATCATTTATTCTATTGGAGGAAAAAATGGGAACTACAGAAAGAAGACAGCTTGAAAGAGAGCTTATAAAGAGGAAGATATTAGAGGCTGCAAGTGATATATTAGCTAAAGAAGGATATGAAAATTTATCTATACGGAAAATTGCCAAGAGAATAGAGTATTCACCAGGTATTATTTATCATTATTTTAAGGATAAAGATGAAATAGTAACTTTGATTGTGGAGGAAGGATACGGAAGGATATTAAAGACAATAAGTAAAATTCCTATAGATATCGAAAATCCAGATAAATCAATAGTGAATGGCTTAAAAGCCTATATTGAGCTTATGCTTGAAACACCAGAACAGTTTAGAGCAATTGTGATGAACGATATTGAAGGTATACAGGATAAAGTCAATATATTAGATGAAGGTATTTCAAAGGAGAGAAAGAGTATAGAATCTATGTGTAAGTTAGTTTCATTAGGTATTGAAAATGGTATATTTAGAGAAATGGATGTTGAACTTACTGCACAGATTATATGGACATCTACCTATGGACTTCTTTCTAGATTAATATTAGAAAAAAATATTTCCAAGAATCAAAAAGATAGACTCATAGATCATCATCTTCAAATTCTTATTAATGGATTATTAAAATAAAGGGAGAGTTTAAAATGAAAACACTTATTATTTATGGATCTAAGCATGGATGTACAGAAAAATGCAGCATGATTTTAAAGGATAAGCTTCAAGGAGAGGTTACAACTATAAATATAAGAAATCAAGATATACCTAATATAGAGTTTTTTCATAATGTTATTATTGGTGGTTCAATTTATATAGGTAAGATTCAAGGTGAAATAAGAAATTTTTGCTTTGAAAATATTAATATCTTAAAAAATAAAAAAGTTGGATTTTTTATATGCTGTATGACCAGAGATAATGAAGAGATGCAATTAAATAGTTCTTTTCCAGAAGAATTGTTAACCCATGCATCGGCAATAGGATACTTTGGAGGAGAATTTATATTTAAGAATTTGAATGTTCTGGAAAGATTCATAGTAAAGAAGGTAGCTAAAACTAATAAAGATATATCAACTATTTCGGAAGAAAATATAAGTAAATTTGCGAAGTTAATAAATAATGCTTAGTTTAGGGAGGAGTAGGGTTTGAGAGCAATAATACTCGATGGATTTGAAGAAGAAAATATCATAGGTACTCTACTTAAAAAGATGTTTGAAGAAAAAGGTAAAGAATTTTCATATTTTAAGCTTAAAGATATGAATATATTACCCTGCAGAAGTTGTGGAGCTTGTGCATATAAAACTCCAGGTAAGTGTGTTTTTGAAGATGATATGGATAATATAATTAGGGCTTTTGCGAAAAGTGATGTAATGATAATGCTTACTCCAATAAGATTCGGAGGATACTCCTCACAGTTGAAAAAAGCTTTTGATAAATTCGTTGCAGTAGGTGTTCCGCTCTATATGGTTAAGGATGGTCACATGCTTCATCCGATGCGATATGATAGTAAATTGATAATTGGAATAGGAATGGCTTTAAAAGATGTAAAAGGTGCAGAGAATAGNNGAACCTTAGTAGAAAGAAATGGATTAAATATGCAGTGTACACAAAAAACTCTTATATTTAAATCATTAGATGATATAAGAAAAATAAAGCATGAAATAGAGGGTGTCCTTAGAGAAGAGGTGTAAATATGGAGGGAAAAAGATTTCTTATATTAAATGGAAGTCCTAGAAAGAAAGGAACTTCCTATAGCTTTGGACGTACAATAAAAAAACTTATAGAAGAAGAAGGTAGTACTGCTGAAATTATACACATTATTGATTATCTTGACGAAAATAAAAATATTCATGATTTAAAAAATATTATTTTAAAAAGTGATATGATAAGTTTCATATCTCCTTTGTATGTAGATACACTTCCTTATCCTGCTATTTGGTTTTTTGAAAAACTCACTGTTGAATTTATACATGAACTTCAAGGGAAGGGCTTTTTTGCCATAGCTCAATGTGGATTTCCAGATATAATCCTTTGTGAACCACTTCTAGAATCTTGTAGGTATTTTGCAGAGGAAACAGGAATGAACTGGATGGGAGGCTTAGCTTATGGAGGAGGCGCAATAATAAATGGAGAATTGCTAGAGAATTTAGGGAAGAAGGGAAAGAATATTACAACAGCTTTTAAACTTGCACTAAAAGATGTTCTTAATGGGAAAACAATATCTTCTGAACCTCAAAAACTTCTAACAGTAAAAATTTCTAAATTTTTTTATCCACTATTGGTAGGTATTTTGAACTATAATTCAAGAAAAACTGCAAGAAAGTATGGGGTTACAGACCTTAGTAAAAGAACTTATCTTGAATAAAATAAATTTTTGTATTAGTCATCTAAATTGAAATAACTGGTTAAAGTTGTTTAGAATATTTTCCATGAGATAAGGATATTGATTTTACTACATTATGAAGTCTAGTGAATATAGTTTCTAAACATACTAACTAGTTATTTTTATATGACATATATAATATTTAGATAAAATTATTGAGGAGAGAAGTAAAATGAAGAAATCCATAAAGATTCTTATTAGTATAGCAGTTATCATCTTTATAGTTATAACTGCTGGATTTTTCTATATAAAGTCTATTGAAGTACCAAACATTGAAATTAAAGATATTAATATTAAAGATATTAATGATGGTTCTTATATTGGAGAATATGAAGCTGGACCGGTAAAAGTTGTTGTAAAGGTTGAAGTAATAGGAAATAAAATTAATGATATAAAAATTGAAAAACATGACTGCGGATTAGGGAAAAAAGCAGAAGAAATAACAGAGGAGATTGAAAAAGCGCAGTCACTACAAGTTGATGAAGTTAGCGGTGCCACGCTAAGCAGTAAGGTGATTTTAAAGGCAGTTGAGATCGCTCTTGAGAATGGAAAAGAATAGATTACAGATATATAAATTCATTAATCTTAGTAGGAGGCTTATTATAAAGTAGTTTGGTAGGAATAAAGGAAGTTGACTTAGGAGTATAAGTTGTTGAAATAAGAAAATAAATATTTCCTATAAAAGTTTCTAATATGACAGACAGCTGTCAATTTTAAAATGATAAGATTAACTAAAGTATCTTAAGAATTTAATAATGTTAGGAGTAAGAAAGATGAATTATGAAATAGTTAATTTACAAGAAAAAATTGTAGCTGGCATAGGAGTAGAAACTACCAATAAAAATATGAAGGCTATGACGGATATTGGTATGTTATGGGGAAAATTTATAGGAGAAAAGATAATAGATTCTATTCCAATGAGGGTAAATGAAAAAGCTATAGGATTATATACGGAATATGAAGGTGACTATACAAAACCATATAAATTTTATTCTGCTGTTGAAGTAAGTAGTGCTATAGAGGAAAAGGACGATATTGCTACTAAAGTAATACCATCAGGTAAATATGTAAAGTTCACAGTAAAAGGTCATATGCAAAAGGCAGTAGGTGAAGCTTGGGAAGAAATTTGGAACATGGATTTAGATAGAAAATATAGTTGTGATTTTGAAGTTTATCATAATGATAGTGAAGATATAAATAACCAAACTATTAATATTTACATCTCCTTAAATTAGATCTAAGGTATATCTACAAAAATAACTTTAATGTTAAAAACTAAAAAAGATTTCTAAATTCTGTTTTATATCAGCGGGTTCCGTTTTGAGGTGCAAAACAATAAAATTGCATAGAAAATATCATAAAAGCAGCAGTAATATTCACAAGAATTATTGCTGTTTTTCTTTCTATAAAATTAAATTTGAAATATAATTACACTATAATATAATGTATGAGTCTACATCATTGTAAATATCAATTCGATGTAGATAGGGGAGGGATTATTTTGAGAGCACCTATGCAAATATTAGTTATACCATATAAAATAATAGATGGAAAACCAGAATACTGTATTTTAAAAAGAAGTGATGCTCTTTATTGGCAATTTATTGCAGGAGGTGGAGAGGACAAAGAAACTCCATTGGAGGCAGCCAGACGAGAAGCATTTGAGGAAGCAAATATTGAGCTGACACTTCCTTATTATCGATTGACATCAACATTTTATGTACCTGCTGACTGCATTTCTGAAAAACATAGGCAGTATTGGCCAGCAGATACATTTGTTTTACCTGAATATTGTTTTGCAGTAAATATGGATTCAAAGTCTGTAAAATTGTCATCAGAACATACTGAATACAGTTGGGTTACATACGAGAAAGCAGAAGAGATGTTATATTGGCAAACCAATAAAATTGCTCTTTTTGAACTTAATAATAGAATAAAATCGAATGTGTTTTAATGCTAGAATTAAATACCTTCTTATAACTTGCTTTAACTATGAAAAGTGCGAAGAACCTACTACCTCGCACTTTTATTGTTTTAAAAATTTTTAATTTTAAAGATTTAGTAGCAGAAGCCAATTATGTTTTATGCTACTATTTTTATAAAGAATTTTTAATATTAAATAACAGAGAAAATACTTTTTCATATTATGTACTAACGAATAATTTTGAGGTTAGATATGATTGAAAAAGATATTTTAAAAGACATTTTAAATAGAGCTCCAGAGATAGAGATTGATGATGAATCAAAGATAGTGTTTATAAGTGATTGTCATAGAGGAGATGGCACTTGGAAAGATGCTCTACTTCCAAATAGAAATATATATATGGCTGCACTTAACTACTATTACAACAATGGTTTTACACAAATTGAAATTGGTGATGGAGATGAACTTTGGAAGGTGCCTAAAATTGTTAATATATATGAAGTTCATCAGGATATTTTTGAAATGTTACTAAAGTTTAAAAATGATAATAGATTTTATATGATTTTTGGAAATCATGATGCAGTAAAAAATACTAAAAAGTTTAAGAAAGGCATTGAAAAGCTAAGGTCTGATTTGGATAAAAGAACATTATACAATTTATTTCATGATACACCTATATATGAGGGATTGGCCTTACTTTATAGACCAACTAATAGGAGGGTATTTGTGGTACATGGGCATCAAGTAGATTTCATGAATTATAATTTAAGCTTTGTAACTGGATTTTTAGTTAGATATGTTTGGTCATTCCTTGAACAAGTCTTTGGATTTAAGAACCTTACAAGTCCAGCTAAAAATAATTCTAGGAGAACAAAAGTGGATAAAAAATTGGAACAATGGGCTAAAAATAATAATCAGCCAATTATAGCAGGACATACGCATCGTTCAAGATTACCAGAGGCAAAGAAAAGTATTTATTTTAATGATGGATGTTGTGTTCATCCTTATTCTATGAGTTCTATAGAGTTAGAAAAAGGTAAGCTCACTTTAGTTAAATGGAGCGTTATATCTCTTGAAAGCGGTATATTATCAGTAAAAAGACAAGTGATTGGTGGACCAGTATCTCTTAAGAATATTTAATTAGATTTATACCCAAATGACATGGTCACCTTTCTTTAAAACCTCTATTAAATATATTTCAATAAAATTCACCATAAATTATATAAGTCTTACTAGAGGTTTATATAATTTATGGTTTAGTCCGGTTACATTTTTATATTTTCATCAATCATTTTATGAACTAATTCTAAATAATCTCCTTTATAATCAAGAGCCTTATTAGCAATTAATACAGCTATGCCGTGAACTAAACTCCACATAGTTAAAATATTTAAAGTATATGTGTCTTTATCTAAATTCATTGATGAAAGATAAAATTCAGCACTTTCTTTAAAAACATTAAATGGACTATTTATATGGCATAAAAATTTATGATTTTCAATAACAATGGGGGAGGTGTTTTCTGTAAGAAAAAGAAATTTCAAGTATTCAGGATTTTCAACCATAAATTTTACATAATACTTTCCCATTTCAATAATCTGAGCTCTTGGATCATCGGAGTAATCTATAGTTGCCATCATAAGTGAAGATTTAAAGCTTTCTATAACTTTAAGAGCAATTTCATTAATAAGTGCATCTTTGTCTTTGAAATGCTTATAAGGTGCAGTATGACTTACTCCACACATACTAGCAACTTTTCTTAGTGAAAAACCTTCAAAGCCTTCTTTATTTAGAAGTAATAACCCTTTATTTATCATATCTTCTTTTAAAGTACCATGATGATATTTTTCTTTAGTCAATTTTATACACCCTTCCAAATTGAATTTAATATAAAAATTGTATCATAGTATGTTGACAATGTAAACTTATATAATGTATAATTTTGGTATTAAGTTTACATTGTCAACTTTTCTATTTTATAATAATTTGAATCTGTTAAGTAGTTAT
>NZ_DKLM01000142.1:7431-14622 GCF_002455975.1 Clostridium sp. UBA6640 | reverse complement strand
CATTGTGGAACCCTATATATTGAGTTAATATCAAAATATATCTATGAATAAGCTTTTCTAAGGCTAAGGTGGAGATAGAATTACTTCATCTTAACCTTAGAATCACTTATAAACTATAGTTTTTTAAATTTAATATGATATCATTTAAGGCTCAATATCATACTTATAATAATTCATTATAGATTTTTCTTCAAAACCGCAAGCTTTATATAGGTTTAGAGCATTAGCATTCTTAGTTTCTACATCTAGCTCTATGTCGTATATATTTTTTTTATTTATTAAGCGTAGTGCTTCTCTTAAAGCTGCTTTTCCATAGCCTTTGCCTCTAAAGTCAGGTAATATTCCAAATCCAGCTATATAGGATGAATTATCATTACATTCAATCCTAATTTTACCTATAATATTACCATTAAGTTCAATCATATATGTGGTTATATTATCATCATCTATAAAATTTTCAATGTCATCTCTATCAAGATCAAAAAATATTATATTTTGATTTTGAATTTCTTTAGTGTCTAATTTGTTTGATTTTCTTAGAGTAATTGAATCTCCTATTTCTATAGGAGTTTTATCAGAGCATTTCATTCTATACTCTGAAAAATCGTAGTTTCCTCCCATAGACTTTACAAACTCAATTCCTGAGTTAGATTTGCCATTTGATAATAGTAATATTTTATTAAAGTTTCTATTTTGGCACTCATCTATAACAAGTTTAAAAAGCTTTTTAAATAATCCTTTTCTTCTCCAATCTGGATGAGTCATACCAATAATCTCACTTATATTACCTCCAAAGCTTGAAATGCTAATGTATGATACTAAAGTTTCATCTATATAGTAAAGAAATTCATTGACGTTTTTTAATCCTGTATCATAACTTTTAGGTGCATTTAGTCTATAGTCTAATTCTAATTTTAGATTACATTTGTCATTTAAATTGCAAATTTCCTCAAGTTGACTTATTTCTTTATAGTCCTTTTCAGATATATATTCTTTTAAAATAATATGTTGATTTAATGTTTTTTCACACATTTGAAAATCTCCTTTTCCTATAATAAGATCAATAATTTCTAAAAATGGGCATAAAAATTCCGCAGTAAGCAACCTAAAAACTGGATGCTATCTACGGGTGCAAAAAACAGGTATACTGTAATTTTATTTATCCTCAATAGTCATTTATGTTTATGAAAGGTTATCGATAGCTGCGGCAATGTAATTTTAATTCTAATAGAGGGTAGAACAAGCTTGAAATTACATTTTCGCTCATATTTAGTTGTACGCGGCATCAACTTTAAATTAGCTAACATATAACATCTCTCCTTCCACAAGAACCTATTGCATTTTACAATAAATCTTTTTATATATAAAATTATATGCTTACAAGAAAAATATGTCAATACATAATTTAGAAAAGTCTGACAATAAAAGGGGTCAAAATATAATTAATGATGGATTGTATCATAAAAATAAAAGTATATCTGGGCCAATGAGCAAATTAATAGAAATTGCACTAAAAAATGCAGCTAATTGGAAATAATATTTTAAAACAAAGATTCACAGTATACATGATATTAATCATAAAGCTGTGGATTTTCTGTATAACTTTAATAATAAAAACTCTTATCATAAAATGCTGGCAGGAGTTTTTTACTTTTTCACTCATAAACTTCAATATGTTATCAGTTAAGACTCAATAATAAAATAGTATATTATTAGAATCATACTAACAATTATAGTATAATTATCCATATCATGTAATGTATAAATAGGTTGATTCTTAACGGGGATATATGGAGGTATACTATGAGAGAATATATATTTAATATTTTCTTTATATTGGGAATTATATTGGGAGTGGAAGACTTAATAAGTGAACTTAGAAAAATCAAGGAATACAAAGTAATTATTACTAAAGGAAAAGTTAAGATTAATGGTGACATATTATATGGAATAGTTGGAATATTGTTCATTATACTATTTATTCTAGAGCTTTTTATTTCTGAAAGAGATATGTCTATGGATATGGTGAAAGGAAATGTAATAATTATAGTTGTAGGCATCCCAAAATTAATAACAGGAATGAGAAATGAAATAAGAGATGATGGAATTTATATAAGAAAAGAGATTTATAAGTGGAATCAAATAGAAACATATCAATGGTGTGATGAAGATAAAAGAGGAAATAGAAATATAATATTTTATGTACCTAAATACCATGATAATTTTTATGATGCAGAGGTTAGAATTGCAGAGGTTAAAATTAAGGTAAATAAAAATGATAAAGAAAAATTGCAGAGCTTTTTAGATGGAATAGGGCTTAAAGTCAGTAATATGATTTAATCATGGAAAAATTTCATTTTAATTAGCAGCTACGATATAAAAAATGTGACAAAGTTACTTTACCAAGTATCTTTGTCACATTTTTTTAGATTATTTATATGTTATCTATAAATAATCTAAAAGCTAATATCATACTAATCATATATGTATTATAAAAATTAATTTTAAAAATCTATTGACTTTTTATCTTTGCAGAGCTACAATTTTAAACATACTAAACATATATGCATTATATGCTTTATAGATATATCAGTTCTAAAATTAACATATATGGAAATTATTAATATTTATTAAATATAACAGCTGAAACCATTGAATTCATAATTCATAAAGAAAGAGTTTATGCTAAATAATATTATGCAAACAATGGGTTATATTATATTAATAACTAAGGTGTAACATTAAATGGATTAATAGCATTTATAAATATAGGGTAAATATTATAATAAGGAGAAGGTGGAAAAATGAATGACACATTATTAGTAATCTTAAACATAGTAGTAATGGCTATTTTAATTGGATCAATATTTTGGATGCAAAAGAAGCACTATTCTTTTACTGTTAGAGTACTTACAGGATTATTAGTGGGAATTATATATGGAGCAGTACTTCAAATTATTTTTGGAGCAGAATCTCCAATTATTCAGAGAGCTAATAACTGGTTTAATGTGATTGGAAGTGGATATGTAAGACTATTAAAAATGATAGTAATGCCACTTATATTTGTATCAATTACTTGTGCCATAATTAACCAAAAGTCCAGTAATCTTGGAAAGCTTACAGGAACAATCCTAATTGTGCTTTTACTTACTACAGCAGTATCTGCATTAGTGGGCGCAACTACAGCTAATACTTTTGGATTAAGCGTAGAAGGATTGCAAACAGGAGATACAGAGATCAAGAGAGGAGAAGAACTGGAAGAAAGATTAGCTAATTTGCAGCAAAAACCAGTTCAAGAACAAATTATAGATATAATTCCAACTAATCCTTTCTATTCTTTAGCAGGCCAAGGTGATTCACCTACATTATCGGTGGTATTTTTTGCAGGATTTATTGGAATTGCAACACTAGGAATTAAAAAGAAACGATCTAAATCAGCAGAAATATTTATTGGATTTTTAAACGCATTGCATGATGTAGTAATGCGTATGGTAACTTTAGTTTTAAGATTAACTCCTTTTGGAGTATTGGCTCTTATGACAACAATGGTTTCAACAAGCAAATTTTCACAAATTCTCGGACTTATGAAATTTGTAGTAGCTTCATATGTAGCTATATTAATAATGTTTATTGTACATTCTATTATCCTAATGATATTTAAGCTAAATCCTATTACCTATTTTAAAAAATCAGCATCAGTACTTATCTTTGCTTTCACATCAAGAACAAGTGCTGGGGCATTGCCACTCAACATTAAGACTCAAGTGGATAAACTAGGGGTTTCAGAAGGAGTTGCAAATCTTTCAGCATCACTAGGTGTTAGTATAGGTCAAAATGGATGTGCAGGAATTTATCCAGCGATGCTTGCAGTAATGGTAGCACCAACATTAGGTATTAATCCAATGTCACCAGGATTTTTAGTGAAGTTGATACTTATAACTACACTAAGCTCTTTTGGAATAGCAGGTGTAGGTGGTGGTGCAACTTTTGCAGCATTAACTGTATTCTCTGCATTAGGTTTTCCAGTAGGATTAGTAGGATTATTAATTGCTATTGAACCATTAATAGATATGGCAAGAACAGCGTTAAATGTAAGTGGTTCTATGGTAACAGGAGTGGTTTCAGGAAAGATTATGAAGGAATTAGATATGGAAATATATAATGAAAAATCTACTGAGGAAACTAACTAAAATTTTACGTTGGAGGAAAGCTTATGAAGATTATAATTATAGGTGGTGTAGCTGCTGGAATGAGCGCTGCATCAAAAGCTAAAAGGACAGATTCTAATTCTCAAATAGTGGTTTATGAAAAATCAGATGTGGTTTCTTGGGGGGCTTGTGGATTGCCTTATTATGTAGGGGATTTTTATGAAGATCCTAATACCATGATAGCAAGACCACTGAATAAATTCATAGAGAGTGGGATTGATGTAAAAATAAAACATGAGGTTTTAAAAGTATACCCAGTAAGTAAAACTGTAACGGTAAAAGATTTATCTACAGGGAATATATTTGATGATAAATATGATGTGCTTATGGTTGCTACAGGAGCTAGCGCCATAATACCACCTATAGAAAATAAAAACTTAAAGAATGTATTTACTTTGAAAGAATTTAGCGATGGAATAGCTATAAAAGAAGTGGCTAAAAAGAATGAAATTAAGGATGTAATTATAATAGGTGCAGGTTTCATTGGTATTGAAACTGTAGAAGCAATGAAAAAATTAGGTAAGAATATAAGAGTAATTCAACTGGATTCTAGAGTTCTGCCAGATACCTTTGATGAAGAAATTACTTCAATTATGGAAAAAGAATTATTAAATCATGGAGTAGATCTTAATTTAAATGAGACTGTTAAGGCCTTTAAAGGAACTGAGAAGGTAGAGGGAGTAATCACAGATAAGGGAAGCTACAAGGCAGACTTAGTAATAATATGTACAGGAGTAAGACCGAATACTAGTTTTTTAGGAACTACGGGAATTGAAATGCTCAGAAATGGAGCCTTAGTTATAAATGAATATGGTGAAACTAGTATAAAAGACATTTATGCAGCAGGAGATTGTGCTAGTGTATATCATTTAATTAAAGAAGAAAATGTATATATACCACTTGCAACTACAGCAAATAAAATAGGCAGAATCGTTGGAGAAAATCTTGTAGGAAAGAGAGTTTCTTTTCAAGGTACCTTAGGTTCTGCAGCAATAAAGGTAATGAACTTGGAAGCAGGCAGAACAGGAATTTCTGAAGAAGATGCAATCAAAATGAATATAAACTATAAAAAGGTATTTATACAGGATAAGAATCAAGCTAATTATTACCCGGGACAAAGTGATATTTATGTAAAGTTAATTTACCATGGTGAGACAAAGGTATTACTTGGAGGACAAATTATTGGTGAAAAAGGTGCAGTGTTAAGGGTAGATGTGCTAGCCTCTGCAATATTTAAGAAAATGACCACAGATGAATTAGGCATGTTAGACTTATGTTATGCACCACCTTTTGCTAGAACTTGGGATGTATTAAATGTAGCTGCCAATGTGGCTAAGTAGTTGAGATTTAAAGATCTAGGATAGAATATGGAGAAATATAAAATAAAGGTGGAAATTCTTTTAGAGTTTCTACCTTTATTTTATTTCAATTTTAAAGAAATACTAATGTCTAAATTCTCCCACTTATTGCAATGTAAATTCAAATATGGAATAATTGTATTAATGTGGTATAATTGTATCAAATTTAAAAGGAATTATAATCATGAAAAAATTTTTAATAGTAACAGCACTAATACCAGTTTTAATAATTTCATTATATTTCTATAAAACTCATAAGCAAAATCTAACTAATATTCACCTAGATGAAAATTATATAGAAGAAATATCCATAGCAAAATTACCTTCTCCTCCCAAAAATAAGGTTTTATCTGAAAAAAAAGACATAAAAAAAATAGTTAATTTTATTAATTCTATAAAATTAACAAAAAAAGTCGATCAGCCTTTTAAAGGCTGGGTATACCTAATTAAAATCAATGGAAAAAATGATTTTAATATATCTTTTTTGAGAGATAAGATTAATATTAATGGTACTTGGTATGAAATAGATAGTAATATTGTTAATACATTAGATGATCTGTATAAAGAGTTGGATTATAAAGAAGAAAATTTTTTTAATAAATAATATTTAAGGAGGGAATTAGAATGGGAAATAAACTAAAAAGTTTTTTTGCAGCACTTGGATATATATTAATGGCATTTATTATTCAAGTACTTGTGGCTATAGCTGGAGGAATAATCATAGGACTTCAACAGGACTATAAACAAATTTACAATGGTTTGACGAATGTGGAAGAACAAGGTGCGACTAATATAGCTAATGAAGTTGCAGGAAATTTAAATTATATATTATTAATATCTTCTATAGTAACAGTACTGATATTTTTAATAATATATGCAATTAGAAAGAAAAAACTAGCTGAAGAAATACTTCTTAAAAAGACAAAACTTAAGAATATAGCTATAGCAGCATTAATAGGCACAAGTGTATGGCTATTTAACTCTGGAGTTTTAGTTTTGCTACAATTAAATGGATTGCTTATGAAACAATTTCAAGGCATGAATGAGATTTTAAATCCATTAACCAAAGGAAATTTATTTATTATGATATTAACAATAGGAATAGTAGTACCTTTTGCAGAAGAATTTTTATTTAGAGGGCTTATATATAGAACTTTAAGTAAAAATATATCAATACCAGCTACAATAATCATTCAAGGAGTTTTATTTGGAATATATCATGGTAATCTCATTCAAGGTGTTTATGCTAGCCTACTAGGAATAATATTTGGATTTATAACATATAAAACACAATCTCTATGGCCAGCCGTAATTGCTCATATGACAAATAATACCATAGCTGTAATTATACCTGCAGTAATGGGTAATATATTTAATACAACTAGTTGTATAATATTTGCTATTATAGGGTTAAGCGGAACAATTACAACCATATTTTTTATCAACAAAAACAACCCTAAAGTTATTGAGAAAAATATGGAATCAAACCAATTCATAATTTAATCTAATTCATGATTTATAATTGAGGATACTTCTTAGCAGAAGCTAGGAAGTTAGAATTGACATTCTTATTAATTAAGAATTAATAATGAAGAATGAAGAATTATGGAAACTTCTCCTTTGCA
>NZ_DKLM01000142.1:6290-7376 GCF_002455975.1 Clostridium sp. UBA6640 | reverse complement strand
ATTAGAGTGGATTATAATATCTATTCTAATGCACTTTTTATTATAAAATATAGAGACCTTAAACCACACTATAAATAAGTATATTTTAAGCACCGTTTAAATTAAATATGAAGGTTTTATATAATATTACAAAATTTAATTAGCATAAAATATAATTATATAGAATATATTTACAATAATTATTATAAGGAGGGAATTAGAGTGGGAAATAAAGTGAAAAGTTTTTTTGCTGCACTTGGATGTTTTTTAATAGGATTTATTATCCAGGCATTTATGCCTGTAATTGAAGGAAAAATGAATTATATATTATTAATATCTTATATAGTAACAGTAGTGATATTTTTACCAATATATATGATTAGAAAGAAAAATCTAACTGAAGAAATACTTCTTAAAAAAACAAAACCTATGAATATAGCCATAGCAGCATTAATAGGTATAAGTATATGGCTAGTTAACTCTGGAGTTTTAGCTTTATTACAATTAAATGGATTGTTTATGGAACAATTCCAAGCAATGAATGAGATTTTAGATCCATTAACTAAAGAAAATTTATTTATTATGATATTAGTAATAGGAATAGTAGCACCTTTGGTAGAGGAATTTTTATTTAGAGGAGTTATATATAGAACTTTAAGCAAAAATATATCAATACCAGTTACAATAATTATTCAAGGAATTTTATTTGGAATATATCATGGTAATCTCATCCAAGGTGTTTATGCTAGCCTACTAGGAATAATATTTGGATTTATAACATATAAAACACAATCTCTATGGCCAGTGATAATTACTCATATGACAAATAATACTATAGTTGTAATTATACCTACAATAATGGGTGATATATATAATACAACTAGTTGTATTATGTTTATTATTATAGGGTTAATCGGAATAATTATAACCATATTTTTTATTAACAAAAATAATCCTAAAGTTATTGAGGAAAATATGGGAATAAATCAATCTAACTTATAATTGAGGATACTTCTTAGCAGAAGCTGAGGAATTTAGAATTAACATTCTTATTAATTAAGAATTAATAATGAATAATGAAGAATTTATGGAAACTTCTCCTTTGCA
>NZ_DKLM01000142.1:0-6193 GCF_002455975.1 Clostridium sp. UBA6640 | reverse complement strand
GCATTAGAGTGGATTATAATATCTGCTTTAATGCATTTTTTATTATAAAATATAGGGACCTTAAATCAGTCTATAAATAAGTATATTTTAATCAGCATTAAATAATACTACATTATATATAGACTAAATAATGTATTGTAGCTAATGATATTAATAAAAAATATAAATCTATTTTCCTTGAATAATTACTTGTAAAAATTAGTTATTCAACAACCTATAAATAGCAAAAAAAGGAGGAAAAAACATGGAAAGCTTTATAAATGTTAAGTCTGAAGTTGGAAAACTCAATAAAGTGATGCTGCATAGACCAGGAAATGAAATAGAAAATTTAGTTCCAGAACATCTAGAAAGATTACTTTTTGATGATATTCCATATTTAGAAATAGCTAAAAAGGAGCATGACAGGTTTGCTGAAATATTAAGAGAAAATGGTGTAGAAGTATTATATTTAGAAAACTTAGCAGCAGAAGCTTTGGAAGATAAAAAAATAAAGGATGAATTCTTAAATCAATTTTTAAAAGAAAGTCATATTAATAATATGGATATATATGAGGCGTTATATAAAAATTTAACCTCTCGCTCAACTAAAGATATGGTCGATGCCCTTATGGCTGGAGTAAGAAAAGAAGAAGTACAAATAAAAACAAGACGTTCTCTAAGAGAACTTATGGAAGAGAAATACCCATTTTATTTAGACCCTATGCCAAATTTATACTTTACAAGGGATCCAGTAGCGGCAGTAGGAAATGGACTAATAATTAACACGATGAAAACTTCAGCAAGAAGAAGAGAAACGCTATTTGTGAAATATATCCATAAATACCATAAAGACTTTAAAGTTTATGAAATTCCACTATGGTATGATAGAGGATTTCAAAGTAGTTCAGAAGGTGGAGATGAATTAGTATTTTCAGATAAAATCGTTGCTATAGGTTGCAGCGAGAGAACTTCACCAGAGGCAATTGAATTTATAGCAAAAAACTTATTTGATGCTAATACTTCTTTTGAAAAAGTATTAGTCTTTGAAATACCAGCACGTAGAGCATTTATGCACCTTGATACGGTATTTACTATGGTTGATTATGATAAATTTACTATACATCCAGGAATAGAAGGACCGCTAAATGTTTTTGAAATTACAAGAGGAAAGAATGGCAGATTAGATATTACTCATAATAAAAATACGTTAGATAATATCTTAAAAGATGCATTAAACTTACCAGCAGTAGAATTAATAAGATGCGGAAATGGTGATGAAATAATATCTGCAAGAGAACAATGGAATGATGGCTCTAATACTTTAGCAATATCTCCAGGTAAGGTTTTGACTTATGAAAGAAACTATGTAACAAATGAAGCTTTAAGTAAACGTGGAGTTAATGTTATAACAATGCCAAGTTCAGAACTTTCAAGAGGTAGAGGCGGCCCAAGATGTATGAGTATGCCTTTAAATAGAGATAACTTATAGGCTTTCCTAATAAAAATTTAACTTATGCATGGCTTTAATTTCCATAACAAAATTTTTTTTCTACAAATGAAAAATCGGTAATGAAAAATACGAATTATGGCTAAAACTCCATGGTCAAAACCTTTGGAGTTTTTTAAAATAATAAGACTAAAGAAAAGGAGATAATCCTTAGTTAATAAAAATATAGATAAATGTGTTTAAATATGTTAATACATACTCAAGAGGTGCTATTAATGAAACACATTATCAATTATAAGCCGAAAGATTTTGCAGAATTGCTAAATGTGTCAGTAAAAACACTGCAACGTTGGGACAGAGAGGGTATTTTAATAGCAAAGAGAGCACCTACCGATAGAAGACATTATTTCAATTTTTTATGTATTTTCATGTAGAATATATGGTTTAAGAAAGTATAAGAAAAAGATAGAGGAGGATGAGAAAATTGCTAAGAGCATACAAAGCAGAGATAAAACCAACGTTGGAACAAAAGATGAAAATTGATCAATCAATTGGAATATGCAGATATTTATATAATTTTTATCTTGGTAAAAATAAAGAATTATATCAGCAATATAAAGATGGATTAATTGATAAAAAACAAGCTTTTATGAGTGCAAATAGTTTTGATAAATATATAAATAATGAAGTTAAAGTATTAGAAGAATATCAATGGATTAACAAATGTGGTTCAAAAGCACGTAAAAAGGCTGTATGTAATGCAGAAACAGCATATAATAAGTTTTTTAAAGGTGAATCTAAATTTCCAAGGTTTAAAAAGAAGAATAAATCAGATGTTAAGCTATATTTTCCTAAAAACAATAAAGGGGACTGGAAAGTATACAGACATAAAATAATGATACCATCACTGAACAATGTAAGATTAAAAGAATATGGATATATACCAACAAGTGCAAAAGTTAGAAGTGGAACAGTATCTAAGAGCGCTGATAGATATTATGTATCAGTATTAGTAGAAGCGGATATTGTAGACTCTAATATCCCCACAAATGAGGGGTTAGGCATTGATTTAGGATTGACAGATTTTGCAGTTATTTCTAATAAAACTTTTAAGAAAAATATAAATAAAACTGTAACAGTAAGAAAACTAGAAAAGAAATTAAAACGTGAACAAAGAAAACTCTCAAGAAAATATGAAAGTTTAAAATTAAGAAATAAAAGTAAAAAGGAGGAAGCTACTAGACAAAATATCCAAAAACAAGTTGTCAAAGTACAGAAAATTCATCAGACATTAACAAATATAAGGACAAATTATATTAATAAAGTAGTATCTGATATAGTAAAACAAAATCCAAGTTTTATAACTATAGAAGATTTAAATGTTAGAGGAATGATGAAAAATAAGCATTTATCTAAGGCAGTTGCAGGACAAAAGTTTTTTGAGTTTAGAACTAAGTTAACTAACAAATGTAATTGGATGGGTATTGAATTGAGAATTGTAGATAGATTTTATCCTTCAAGTAAATTATGTCATGAATGTGGCTCTATTAAGAAAGATTTAAAACTTTCTGATAGAATCTATAAGTGCCAATGTGGCTATGAAGAGGATAGAGATATAAATGCAAGTCTTAATTTAAGAGATGCTAAAATCTACAAAATAGTATAAACAAGTTATTGTAGATATGTACGGATGGCTAGTTCGGAATTTACGACTATGGAGTGTTATATCAAATGAAAGTAGTTCTACGGAATAAAATCAGACACGTTGAAGTAGTAAGAATCTCGATATGGGTATATTTGTCCATATTTTGAGTAGCAGCAAAACAAATGGATGGTGATAAAAAGTTAGGATTATCGTTATTAGTTGCTCTTGGAGTAGGGTCAATGATTGGTGGGGGAATATTTAACAGCCCCACTGATTTTATTAGTAATACAAATCCACAAGCAGTGTTGTTATCTTGGGTTATTGGTGGTATTGGAGTTATATTTTTAGCTTTAGTATTTCAATTACTTGCAAATAAAAGACCAAAGCTTATAGGTGGAATTTTTACTTATGCTAAGGAAGGGTTTGGTGACTTTACAGGTTTCAATTCAGCTTGGGGATATTGGCTAAGTGCATGGCTTGGAAATGTTGCTTTTTTTATTCTTATGACTAAAACCTTAAATAGTTTAATTGGTGAAATAAGGCCTATGGTATCATTTTTAATGGCATCTTTAATACTTTGGACAGTGCATTGGATTCAGTTAAGAGGGACTAAAAGTGCAGGTATAATAAATGCAATAGCAACAGTTGCAAAAGTAATTCCCTTATTATTAGTGGTTATCTTAGGATTTACTGTATTTGACTTGAAAATATTTAATGTAGAAAATTGGAAATCAATACTTGTTGCTACCGGTGAGCCAACTAGCTTATTTAAACAAGTTAATAGTGCAATGGGGATTATCTTATGGTGCTTCATTGGAGTAGAGGCTGCTACTGTATTATCAGAAAAAGCTAAATCATCTAAAATTGTTGGAGCTGCAACAATTTTAAGTTTAGTTATAACATTGGCTTTATATATGCTTGTTTCTGTAGTATCAATGGGTGTAGTTCCAGGAGAGATACTTTTAAATTCACAAACCCCACTTGCTGATGTATTAGCAAGAACGGCAATAGGTAGATCAGGGGCAGTAATAGCTAAACTAGGGCTAATTATTTCTCTACTAGGTTGTTTAATTAGTTGGGTAATGCTTGCAGCAGAAATTCCTTATGTTGCGGCAAAAGGTGGAACAATGCCAAAATGGTTTGCGAAACAAAATAAAAATGGAGCACCTTCAAATTCACTATTATTAACAGATATATTAATTCAGATTTTTTTACTATCATTACTTTTACCAGCACTCCAATCAGCATACAGTAATGTACTTTTAATTGCTACTACATGTATATTAATTCCATACTTATTTTCAAGTTTATATGCTATTAAAGTTTCAAGAGAAGATAAATTAGAGTTTAAAGACATGATTATATCAATACTTGCATCAATTTATTCCTTATATGTAATTTTTGTAGTAGGTATACAATATTTAGGTGCGGCGGTAATAATGTATGCATTAGGAATAGGTATTTACGTAAAAGCTAAAAAAGAAAAAAATAAAAAAGTTACATCAAAAGAAAAGGGAGCAATGACGATAATAATATTACTAGCAATATTTATGATAGTAATGATTGGAACTGGAAGAATACAGTTACAATAAGGTATTTATTTTATAGTACATAAATAAAAGTATAGTTAATTTGATCTAATAAAGTAACTATACTTTTATTATTACCAAAGCTCTATTTTCAATTGTCAAATTGTAGGGGAGAACAGTGTTCTCCAGAAAGCTAAATCATATTCATATAATTATTGTGGTAGTATTTAGTTATGCTAGATGCGTAAAAAAGAACTGGCGAACAATGTTCGACCCTACAAAAAACTAGCAATAAAATTGCTAGTAAAAATTAGTTAAAGAAATTAGTTTGATAAAAACTAATTTCAACCTTAATTGTGAATTGTGAACTGTGAATTTTGCATTGATTAAGCTGTAGGGGAGAACAGTGTTCTCCAAAAAGCTAAATCATATTCATATAATTATTGTGGTAACATTTTATGATACTATATATACAAAAAAGCTGGCGAACAATGTTCACCGCTACAAAAAACTAGCAATGAAATTGATAGTTAAAAATTTATTAAAGAAATTAATTTGTAAGGAATTAATTTCCACTATAATTGCCCAATGTTCGTTCTTAATTCTCCATTGATTAAAGGCTGAAGATGAGGATATCTATATTCCAGAATAAATTTTTACTTAAAAGTATATCCCAAGCCTATACATTAAGATTATTTCTCAATAATTAAAAATCTAGCAAATACACTGTTTTCACAATAACTAGAAAATGAAGAAAGGAAAGAAGATATAAAAAAGGTTGAGGGACATCAAATAAATACATACGGTTATAAAATTTTTTGATAATAATTGATTGAAATAATAAAAGATATAAGTTATAATTATTATATTGACAAAATATTAACAATAAGAGGAGGAACATTATGAAAGGATACGCAATGTTATCAATTGGAAAGACAGGATGGATTGAAAAGGAGACTCCTAAATGTGGAGTGATGGATGCTATTGTAAAACCCATTGCAGTGTCACCTTGTACATCTGATATTCATACGGTATGGGAAGGAGCAATAGGAGAGCGACATGATATGATTCTTGGTCATGAAGCTGTAGGAGAAGTAGTAGAAGTAGGAGCTCTTGTAAAAGATTTTAAACCTGGGGATCGTGTAATTATTCCAGCCATTACGCCGGACTGGAATGCACTAGAATCACAGGCTGGTTATTCTATGCATTCTGGCGGTATGCTGGCAGGATGGAAGTTTTCTAATTTTAAAGATGGTGTATTCAGTGAATTCTTCCATGTAAACGATGCAGATGGAAACTTGGCAATATTACCAGACTGCCTAGATCCTGCAGATGCGGTTATGTTGTCAGATATGGTTCCTACAGGTTTCCATGGAGTAGAATTAGCGGATGTTCAGTTTGGAGACTCTGTATGTGTTATTGGAATCGGACCTGTTGGCCTTATGTCTGTAGCTGCTGCTGCACTTCGTGGTGCATCACATATATATGCAGTGGGGTCAAGACCAAATTGTATTCAAGCAGCAAAGGAATATGGAGCTACGGATATTATTAACTATAGAGAAGGCGATATAGTAGAACAGATTATGGAGAAAC
>NZ_DKLM01000074.1:14186-23287 GCF_002455975.1 Clostridium sp. UBA6640 | reverse complement strand
GCTGTATATGATAACCAATCATCCCTTGACTCATTGCACCACAAATATCAAATGGCATAGCAGGAGTTACTTCACTTGAATATTCATTTTGTATTACAATCCTTCCTACCTGTGGTCCATTACCATGGGCTATTACTAACTCATACCCTTCTTCTATTAAATCAGCAAGATGAACAGCTGTTTCTTTTACAACTTCTAATTGAGACTCTGCCGTTGCTTCTTTGCCTTCCGCTTGAAGTGCATTACCACCTAAGGCTACAACAATTCTTTTCATAATATTCCTCCCCAAAATTTAATATATTCTAAATTCACATTAAAATTTTTTTATTTTTTTATTCACAAGGAGTCGTAGTCATAACTGCCTTACAACAAAATATTAAACTTTTTAATTATTTAATATTTCATAGTCCAGTTCTCCTTCATCTTTTGCAATTATCATTGCAATTAACGCATCAATATCTACATTTAATACAGTTCTAAACATACCCGAAAACCAGTCTATCCCAGAAAGTAGTGCAATGCTTTCTACTGGTAGCCCAAGACTTGGTACTACCATTGCCAATGCTATAAGCCCTCCTCCAGGTACCGCCACTGTACCTAGGCATGCTAATGTTGACAGTACTACTATTTTTATCATGTTTATCACAGATATTTCAATTCCGTAAAATTGTGCAATCATAATGCAAGAGAGAGCTAAATACATTGCTAGCCCATTACTGTTTAAAGTCATTCCAAGTGGATTTACTAGTCTAGACACTTTTTCGCTAACTCCTAGTTTCTTTTCACTATCCTCCATTTTGATAGGAAGTGAAATTGCTGAGGATGTAGTTGCAAATGCAAATAATGTCATTCTTGACAACTTGTTTGCAATACGAATAGGACTAGCTTTACAATAAAAAGAAACAAAAAGGATTACGAAAATAAGATGAATACATGAACCTACCGCAAAAATCAATAAGAATTTCATTAATGGTATTATTACTTTAATACCCGTACTTCCAGTGGTATAGGCTACTAGAGCAAATATCCCTATTGGAGCGGTTTTCATAATAATAGTGACCATTTTTAAAGTAATTTCATTAAACTCTTTCAATATTCCTAAGAATTTACAATTTTTATGATTTACATGCCAAGCACTTAATGCAACTCCGAAAATAACAGAAAAAACTATTATCTGTATCATGTTTGAATCCACCATGGATGCAAAAATATTACTTGGAAAAAAATTCAAAATGATATCATAGAGACTCTGATCTACTGCCTCAACTATGTAACTACCTTGAGTAACATTGGCTATTTCACCTGACATAAAAATATTTCCTAAGCCCATGCCTAATGCGGCTGCTAAAAAAGTAGTAATCATGAACCAAAAAAACATTTTTCCTCCAATTCTTCCGAGTTCATGGTAGTCTAAATTTCCTACAGCTTCAATAACAGCTCCCATAACTAATAGCACTACAGGCATCATGAGTATTCTTAAAAAGATATCTCCTATAATTTTAATTCCAATTACTTTCTCCTTAAAAATAATCCCTATCAAAATTCCTAGAAAAGCACCAATAAGAATTTGTTTTGTCATAGAAATAGTCTTTATTTTTTTCATAGGTTCCCTCCTATATCATCTTCTAATCCAATTTAGGCATCTGAAAATAAATNNAATAAATAATAAGTCAAAGATGAGAAGTATATTTTGAGTTAAACAAGGAAATAGGTTCCGCAGATAGTAGAGCTATCTAAGGGTTCTGTTAACGCAGTATAACACAAAATAGACGAGCATACTGACTTATTTATTTTTTGAAGATGCCTTACAACCTTTTAATCCATAAATTTAGTCCTACAAGAATGCCCGCCATCATATCACGGCCTGAGGTATGTCCAAATTCAAGAATTTTATCTATGCTTCTTCTCACCATTTTTTTATCACCTGTAATCAACGCCTGATACATATCAAGCAAAGCATCATTATAACAATTTTCAAAGGCACTGATGTAATAATGTGTACTAATATCTGTTGTATATTTTTCCTCTTTAATAATTTCCTCTAGTCCTTCTAAAAATTCCTCACTTAATATATTACATATTTTATGGGCAAATAAAATACCTACTAAAAAATCATCCCCTGCTGGAGTTAATCCTAATCCATATCCTACCCATTTTAACAAAATTGACTTTATAAAATCTTTGTCTTTGCTTTGGAAACTGGAATATAGTGTCTCTCTTGCCCTATTATCTTCATCTATTAATTGCCATAAGGATACTCCCAGTCCCGTCTTCATATTCATATCAATATTATCTTTAAGCAAATCAAAACAACATCTTGATATTTTACAGGGCTTCTGGTCTAAAAAACTGCTAAAAGATTTGCATCCTTTAAATTCTATTGTAATTCCTTCTGCTACCAGTTGACTCGTTTCTTTATTCCAAAGAAAACTAATCTTTCTGCTATTTATTAATTCTAATAATGGGGATATATGCTGTTCTTTAAGTAAAATACCATATGGTAATTTGGTGTTTTGTCTGTTTCCAACAAAACATAAAAATTTATTTACTTTTATATTAAATCCACTTTCAAAGCAGCTATGAACAGCATATTCCTCTTTATCTTTTAACAGCTTCATCAACTCAGCAGAAACATTTTGGGCTTGCACCTTCATCTCTATTCACCTCGTTATACATATGAAGCTTTATATAAATGTAATTACTCTGTATATCCTAATTTTTTCGCATATGCTAAAACTGCTTTTTCAAAGCACTCAATAGGTGGATGCACTGTTCCTGCTCCAATTTGACCTAATCCCGCTTTTTTATGAGCAATTCCTGTATTGATAACTGGAGTAATACCTTTTTCTACCACTTTTCTAGCATCAATTCCAAGACATATTCCTTTGAAATTCCATGTTGGGATAATGAAATTAGGATTTTCATCAATAACAATTTCTCTCATCTCATTACTAATTTCAAGTGCATCGTCAAAGCCTCCAGTTCCTACAAATCTAGTAACTGCTGGTGCTGCAATCATTGCCATACCGCCAACACCAAAGGTTTCCGTAATAGCACTATCACCCATATCAGGACTTGCCATATCTCCGTCATATCCAGCAAAATACAATCCCTGTGGAGTATTTACAGGTGCTGTAAACCACTCATCTCCCATTCCTGCTATTCTGATACCAAAGTTTTCTCCATTCCTACACATCGCTGTAACAATAGTTCCTTGCTGAATTGTTCTCGCACCATCCATAATCGCTTTAGCAGAAGCCATTATGATATTAAGGAAAAATTGATCTGTATCTGCAAGAAATTTGATAACCTGATTTTTATGATCCTCTTCTATATCAAGCTTAACAATAACAGGACTTATTTCTTTCAAGAATATTAAGGAAGCAGCAATGTTTCTTTGATGAAATTCATCTCCCATAGCAATGGCTTTTGCAACCATAGGATTAACTGCTAATCCACTTGGAAAAGTTCTAAGAGCTTTTCCTAAAATCGGTCCTAACACATCTCTCATCCATCTAAGTCTTTCAATTACTTCTTCAGAATAAGCTCCAAATCTTAATACCTTACCGATTCCTTCATTTAAAGTGCAGTATGCTCTATTGCCTTCTGTTGTATTTTCTACAACTAATACTGGCATATTGCCAGAAGTAATTCCACCCATAGGACCAACTGCATTTACATGATGACATGGAATAAATTTAACTTTACCTTCATTCAGGAGATTTCTTGCTTCTTCTTCTGTATCTGCCCACTCTTCAAAAAGTACTGCCCCAACACATGAACCCTGCATAGGTTCTGGCATATTCTCCCATTTAATAGGTGGGCCTGCATGTAATAAAACTTTCCCCTCATTTAGCTCCTCAATTACAGTCTTTGCCGGTACTACATCTAGAAGAACGGGAGATGAAGTCACTATTTTACCAATAACCGCCTTATTGGCAGCATCTATTGTTTTATAAACCATTTTAAAAACCTCCTATCCTAAGAAAATTTGTAATTTCTTAAATAACTTAATGCTCCGATTAGTTCTATATCCCCGCCTGCTGGTGGAGTCCAATTATATTGAACCACTTCACAAGAAAATTCTTTTAGAACCTTAGAAAAGCTTTCTAATCCTACATTAATTATTTTTGGTTTTTCTTGAAGTAATCTACGAACAGCTTCTGATATAATATATTCTGACTTCTCTGCTGTTTTCTTCATAGGGATAACAGGCTTTTCTCCTTCATTAAAGTCATAACCAATGAAAGCAAGTGATGTTTCTACAGCCTGTTTATTGCTTTCACAAACAATAACTCCTGCATCTTCCATAATTTTCTTTTGTTTATCATAATTTTGATAGTCTTTTCTCGTTCCACATATTGTTGTTACAAAATGTAAATCTCTATTTTCCTCTTTTGCCTTCTCCTGCAATTCCTTAATAGCTGGTAGCAAAGATCCTGCCATGTCCTCATGAGAACCATAGCCTAATACAATATCAAACAATATAACTCCAGTGGATTCATCTTCAGCTGCCTCTTTCATACATTCCACTCTCTTAGTAGGGTCAATCATCGGATGTGGTTTTCCTTGAGTATATTTATCATCCCCTAAGTCCACTACAATATGCCCTGATGTATTTAACATATAGCCTTCTTGTTTCCCTAAAGGTGAAGATAAATCTAATATATCACGAATCATCATCGCCGCTTCTGCTGCCAATGTTCCTCCTGAATAGTATCCCTTAATTGTCTTATTTTCTTTGGCACAAAAGCTTTTATCTACATTAGCTTTAAACTTATCTCCTTGTACCTTTTCATTTCTTAATAGGCTTACTGCAATTCTAGCTGCTTCATCCAGTGTATATGCATGGTAAAAGTTTTCTTCATGTACTTCAGGTTTTTCACCAAGGAATAATGTAACTACAGGCTTTTTAAAATCTCTTAAGCGTTCTACTACCTGATTGCGAACCTTCTTAGCAGGTGGTTTTGAGATAACAATAATTACTTCTGTATCCTTATCCTCTTCCATTGCATTAATGGAATCCATCATAGTGATTGCTCCTATATGTTCAGATAAATCTCTTCCTCCTGTTCCAATTGCATTGGTTACACCTTCTCCTAAACGGTCAATAATTGTTGTAAGTTCTTGTATACCTGTTCCTGAAGCTCCTACAATTCCTATTTTCCCTGGAGTAACATTATTAGTAAATGCTATAGGTACTCCTTTGATAATTCCTGTTCCACAGTCCGGTCCCATAACTAGCAGCCCTTTTTTATGAGCTTTTTCTTTTAATCTTTTTTCATCCTCTAATGTAACATTGTCACTAAACATAAACACATTTAAATTCTCATCAAGTGCTCTGTCAGCTTCTGAAGCCGCATAAATTCCAGGAATTGATATAACTGCCAGATTGGCATCCGGAAGCTTCTCCACTGCTTTATCCCATGAAATTACAGTATCAGATTCTCCTTTTTTGTTGGATTTTGCTGACTGGCTTTTGAAAAATTCATCTACTTCCTTCAATACCTCATCTATTATATCATCTTGTGTTTCTACTACAATTGCCATGTCATTAGATCCTGCTTCTAATAATTCAGGTGTAGCCATTCCACTTTCTTTGTATATATCTTTATTTGAAGGTGTTGCCATCATGATAGAAACTTTACTAACGCCCTCCATTGTTGAAATCTTATTAGTTAATAACATAAGCACAACAGAATCGTGATAATTTCCCTTTTTTATGATTGTCTTTAACATAAAATCACCCCATTCCTGGTTTATTCTGCAAATTTATTCTTATGATCATAGTTGTCAAAGTGAATAGCGTCACTGATAAGATAATTATAGATGTCATCTACAATCTCAACGCCCTCTTTATCATATTTTTCTTTTCTAAGTAACGCTCTTTCTCCTGGATAATTAACCCTATCAAAACCTTTCGCTGGTTTTATTTCTCCTAATTCATCTAATACAGTTGACATGTTCTTTTTAAAGCTTTCAATATCTGTAAATCTACTTGGATCAATTACAATATGAAGCTGACCTAAATCTCTGCCCTTTGATAAATCTTCGTACATAGAGCTTACATGTTTTCCAAATGGAAGACCTAACAATATTCCAGATAATACGTCAACCATCATCATAAGTCCATATCCCTTTGGTCCTGAAATAGGAACTAGAGCATTTACCTTAGTTGAATCAGTAGTAGGATTTCCATCTTCATCTACTGCCCAAGTATCTGGAATTGGTTCTTTTTTAGAACGTGAAACTAAAATTTTACCCCAAGCTTGAACTGTTGTAGCCATATCAAATATTACTGCTCTGTCATCTGCAGTAGGCGCTCCAAAGGCAATTGGATTTGTTCCATAATAAGGCTCTGAACCTCCATATGGTACAGCCATAGGATCTGACTGACACATTGAAATTGCAACTAAGTCTTCTTTTGCAGCCATTTCTACATAGTAACCTATACTTCCGCTATGAGATATATTTTTTACTCCTACAACTGCAACTCCTGTTTCTTTTGCCATCTTAATAGCTTCCTCCATAGAAAAAGTTGCTGCTACATATCCACATCCGTTATCTCCGCTATATATTCCGCTAGCAGGACCGGTTTTCTCAAATCCAAATTTTGGATTTGCATTAATACCACCTTTAAAAATTCTCTCTGCATAATACTCTACTCTTACCGCTCCGTGTGAATGATATCCTCTCTCATCAGACCATGTTAAAATCTCAGATATTATACCTGCATGATTATCACTAAGTCCAGCCTTATGTAATTTATCCTTCATTAACTGTTTTAATTTTTTTCTTTCAACTTTCATTTTTATAATTCCTCCCTCAGTAATTAAATATTAATTTTGCTAAAGTGTACCTCTATTTTCATTTGTATATTAGGAAAATCCCTGTGAAAATCTCATTTTAAATTAAGTCTTTTTTCTCTTAAGTCATGGATATTACAGAGATTCTCATAATATAATTTTTTTATCTGTATTATAGTTTTACATCTCTATTACAATCTTTTGAATAAATGTATGCAAAGTCTTCATCTCTACCAACTCCATAAGCTGCCTGCAAACTATAAGCACCCATAAAGAGATAATCCCCTTTTTTTACTGGAAGCCAATTATTATCTAAGTTATACATGCCTTGTCCTGAATAGATATATGCTCCATGTTCTTGTACATGAGTTTCTATATATCCATGACATGCTCCTGGCTTAAAAGCAAGTATATGGAAATTCATATCAAATCCAATATCTGTAGCAGAAGGTAGAAAATCTTTTACCAATACATCCTTCATTCCTTCATATTCCGCCCACTGAACATCATTTATATTACCAATTACAGTATAGGCGCTATGTCCTTCTATACGGTCATATCTTCTCTTATATAAGAATGCCCTTACTTTTTTATCTCCAGTATTCTCAAAATATAATTTTTTATCTTCTGGACAGAAGATAAATCCTCCATCTGTAAGCTGTGCCTCTTTTTCTTCATTCCATACTTTTAAATCACCTTCAAATACATAAAGGAAGGTTTCTATTCCATCTTCACCAAAACCTGAATGGTTGTATCCACCTTTTTCAATATTCAATAGGTAATCTACAAATGAAGCTCCTAGCTTTGGAGAAGATAAGATGGTAACCTCACAATTTTCAAAGTTAGGAATTACATTCTTCACAATACCATCCGGTTCAATCAGTGCAAAATTCCCACGTTTTATAATAGATCTGTTAGCCAAGATATCTTCTCTATATCCTGTAACCCCATTTAAATAACTCATAATACTTCCTCCTAGTTTTTTCAATTAAGCTGCATTAATTAAGCTGTATGTTTTGCATTTTTGAAATTCTTAGCATTACATGCTGCAAAGAACACAACCCCAAAAATTAACAAAAATGCTCCAATATAAAATCCTAATACTCCAGAACCTGTTCTGTCCATAATAATACCTGTAGCTGCTGGAGCAATAATTGATGATGACATTCCAAAGAAGTTAAATGTTCCTAAAGTTGTAGCAAGATTATTTTTATCTGCTTTATCTGAAACATAAGAAATCAATACTGGGTCAACTGCCATTTTTCCTAAAAATCCATAAAGTAATAAGATTATAGCTAAACTACTTGTATTAGGTGCCATCATAGATACTGCAACTAAAACAAATGCTGCAACTTCAAGTCCAATAATTATATATGATTTTTTATCTCTCTTTTTATCTGATAAGTAAGCAAAGAATAATGCCCCTGGAACTGCAGTTACTGAAATCATAGATACTATTAATCCAATTAACCCTCCTGTAATTCCTCTTTCAGTCTCTAAGAATTTTGGAAGCCATGTAACAATTAAATAATAAGCGTAACATGTACAAAAATACAGAATGTAGCAAGAAAACATATTTAAGCTAAATAATGAAGATTTCTTTTCTGATGAATCTATTTCTTTAACAGTATTTGCTTTGACCTGATTGTCTTTTTTTACAGTGCTTGTATTTTTTATCATAAAGAAGAACCATAACACCATAAAAAAGATTAATGCTGCAGAAATATATACCATTGTCTGCCATGGCATATTCAAGGTTTTTACAACATAACTAGATCCAGTCATACCTATGATGAAACCTAAAGCAGAACCACTATTTACTATTGCTGTTGCTATTCCCTTTTTGCTTGGCGGTACGTGCTGAGCTGTCAATGAGAAAGCTGCTCCATAATAAGTTCCACAACCAACCCCTGCAAGGACACTACCCATATAAATAGTTCCTATAGTTTTTGATAATGCAATACTTATTGCACCTAAAGTAAATATAATAAACCCTGGTATTAATACTTTTTTCTGACCAAACTTATCTACTAAAAATCCTGAAGGAATTTGCATTGATGTATAGCCAAAGAAATAACAACTTGCAATCAATCCCATTGCTGCATTTGTTTGCGTCCCTATTGTTCCCTGAATTTCTGAGTAAATAGGGGATAACATTGCCCTATATATCCAAATAATTGTCCAACCTAGACAAAAGGTAAATACAATAGTTTTCCAATAATTCTCTGAAAGTGACTTTGATGAATTTTCTCTCATTTCCTATCTCCTCCATTTTTATATGCTATTTATATGCTA
>NZ_DKLM01000074.1:0-14164 GCF_002455975.1 Clostridium sp. UBA6640 | reverse complement strand
TACGTTTTCAATTACATTTATAAGATCACTATCCATAGGAACTGGATCTTCATTCATCCAATTATCAATTTCTATCTCTACATCAGCTTCTTTTGCAATACGTTTCATATTCTCTTCTATTTCTTTTGTAAAGCTATGTAAAAACTCTTTATCTGTATGTCTACAATCCATTGTAAACAGTGCTTCACCTGGAACAACGTTTACTGTATTCGGTTTCACTAAAACCTTACCAAAAGTTAAGACTAATGGATCTCCCGCTGCTTTTGCTTTCTCAATA
Source organism: Clostridium sp. UBA6640 (assembly GCF_002455975.1). Classification (GTDB taxonomy): domain Bacteria; phylum Bacillota; class Clostridia; order Clostridiales; family Clostridiaceae; genus Clostridium_J. The sequence continues at coordinate 13,887 of NZ_DKLM01000074.1, read as the reverse complement.
GATTCTGTTACAATTTTTGCAAAAACCTGCATAACATCTCTTCTATATTTCATCAATGTTGTGCCAGCATGGTTAGCTTCTCCTTTTAAATTGATATTATATCTCTTCTGTCCCACGATACTGGAAATAACACCTACAGATTTTCCTTCCATCTCCAATGTGTTTCCCTGTTCGATATGAAGTTCTACAAAGGCTTTTACATCTGAAATAGAACATGTATTATCTTTTTTAAAGTCAAATCCGCATTGATGCATAGCGTCCACAAACTTAACTCCATTCATATCCTCGATATTTTCTACATCTTTTTTATCAGCTATTCCAAAAACATTCTTACTTCCCCAAAAAACATATGGGAATCTGCTTCCTTCTTCCTCTGCTAAGGATATTACTTCTAGGTTTTTCTTAGGTCTACCATGTGTTTCTAATAACTGTTTTATAGCCAAATATCCACCTACAATTCCCAATTGTCCATCTAGTTTGCCACCGTTTACAACGGTATCAACATGTGACCCTGTTGCAATTGTTTCATTTCCATTGTCTGTTCCGATAACCTTTCCATACAAGTTACCGATTTCATCAAATCTTACTTCCATACCTAATTCTTCAAATTTTTTCTGTAACCCCTTTTGTACTTCTAACCAGCTTTCTGAATATAGCAGTCTGCTAGTTCCACCTGATTCGTCTAATCCAAAAGAAGAAATCCAATTTACAATGTCCTCAATTTCTTTTAAAAATTTGTTCATTAGCTTATCCCCCTTTACCTAATCTTGATATTATCTTACTTTTTAGAAAATAAGAAAACAATATCTAAAGTAGACAAGTTATCTTCTGTTTTTTTGTTTATTGTGAACATTCAGAAATACATAATTTGGGTAATTGTGTGAATATTAAGTAAATTTTTTATTTATAAATAGATAATTTTACTATATTTTCTAAAAAATAAATGCTAGTAACTAGGATATCTTTAGCTTCATCCTCAGTTGAAAATAACCTAGTTACTAGCCTCAAAGCCTAAGTGGAAATTTAGCTATAAAAAAGAACTCTATTTCTAGAATCCTTAGTATTTTAGGATAAAACATATTTGAATTTTTTCATTAGTGGCTTTATATATAGGCATCCTGTAAAAATAATGGAGAGCAAATAATTCCATATTCATCTCACATAAAAGTTTACAATTTCCTAAAAATTTTTCTACAAATTACTTTATTTTCAGCGTTGAAAAATATTTTTTATATAATAATGTAATAATAAATGTCCTTAATTTAAAATATCTTCTTCTTCAAAATTTTCCATTTCATATTCATTTTCTGCTTTTTCTAATTCTTTTAATGTTAATATAGCAAGTTCAATTTGTTTTTCATTCGGTTCTATTGTTATAACTTTTTCTTGCAAAATAGTTGCAAGCTTATAGAATAATGATATAAAAAACATTTTTTCACCATTCTTTATATTAAACAATTCATAGGCAAAACTATATGCTATAATACAAATAATATACGAGCTTGATTTTAAAATAATAGCCAATATTACCATGAGAAAAATCCAAAATGCAATTAAATTAGAACCACATCTATCTGATATTCTACTTGATTTTTTTACTTCATCAATGTTCAATTCTCTATTATCTATAAGCGTATTGATTGCTTTATGTTCTGCTCCATGAAATGAATGCATAGCTTTTAATTTAGTAAAATATTTAAAAATATATTTTAACATTTTAACTATATATACAATCATAACAACACACAGTAGTACTTCAATTGCAGTAAAAAGCATATTAGTATTTAAGTTATCATTATTACTTAAATTATTTTTATCAGCATATTTTGTTAAAAGAGATATAACTTGTAACATAACTATAAATATTAATCTATACTTATCCCTAATGAAATCATATACTCCTCTAATAAATGGTATTTTATATATATAATATTCAATATTATCAAGCAAAGGATTTGTTGCAACAAATTGATCCTCTACTTCAATTTTAAATTCCCCATTACTCTCAATTGTACCTATGGCTTTTTTATAATTTGATACAAAAATTATCCCATTTCTTAAAGCCATTCCTCCAACACATCTCATAATTATTTACCCCACATACATTCAATAATACATTCTTTAAGCCGAAGTATTGCTTCGGCTTAAAATTATAACTCCATAGAGTTTAATATATCTCGTAACTTTATTAACTCTTCATTGCTAAGAGTAATACCCTTCCCCATCTTCTTATGTTCTGAGTCCCAATCTCTTATATCATATTTAGCTTCTTTATCGTTCCAACTTATAAGATTCAGTTCCTTTTTCCATCCCTTAGCTGATTCTGAAAGAACTCCTAGAGTTCCTTTTATTTCGTATTTTATGTCTGCCATATTCTCTTCCTCCTAACTTTCTATACTAAATAGTCTTCTCTATCTTCAGCAACTTTATCATAAATTATATCATCTATATCAACATTTTCACACATAAGTTCTGCCTGTCTCATAACTATTTCTAATGCATGTTTGCTTGTTCTGGTAGATAATTATATTTCTTAAATAATCTCTTTATTGTTCTTCTCATACCAGTTTTCACTGTAAATAACTTTTCATCCATGTCTACACCTCGATTCACTTTATATTCGTTTTTGATACTTCAAAATCTATTCAAGAATACAAAATCGGCATAATAAATAAATATCGGACTTTAAAGAAAAATAGCCTGTAGTTATTTAGATATATACAATATATTGGAATTAATGTTACAATTAGCATATTATTATATGCTAATATTATAATTTAGTACACCCATGTATATAGTGAACAAATTTAAATTTATGGAGCTGGGAGAACAGTAAAATGTTATATAAAGAAGATATAATCAAAATACTTAAGAATATGGCGTTACCTTTGAGTGAATATTGGATTACTTCTGGTGCAGGGTTAGTGATTCATGGAGTTAAGGAAACTACAAGAGATATTGATTTAGGCTGTACCACAAATTTAGTTGAACATTTTTTAAGGCAAGGTTGTAAGTACCAAATAGCAGATGATAATTCAAGGATTGTTGAAATAAATGACAAAATTGAAATTTTAGAAAACTGGTTTGTGAATGAAATTGTGTTCATTGACGGTTTACCTGTAGGTAGTTTAGAAAGTATTAGAGTGCAAAAAGCGGAGTTAGGCAGAGCGAAGGATATTTGTGATATTAGACTTATAGATGATTATATTAAAAACAAAAAGTAATACAACATTTTCACCAAATTAAGAGAAGCCAAAAGGCTTCTCTTTAAATTCAATTGGTAATGATAATATAATCCCTCAATAAGCAAAAGAGAAACACTTAAAAACTATGGCATCTTTTCAAGAAAGTAATTACTATATTTGAATATATAGAACCTTAGTACAATAAGAGTAGGATACATGAGAGTATTAGATTATATTACTCATTAAGAATGTGAGGATTTAGCTAGAAAGATTGCATAAGAAGTCCGACTTTTTCTCTCTAAGATATTGACATAGGCCTAATACACCAATTTATAGATTTAGTAACAATATGATAATTGAAAATAAACTTAAACATAAACTTATTAATGATATAAAAGCCACAACCTGTTTTGGTGTCAAGCCAGTGGATAATAATCTATGATGAAATTGGGTTGAATCAGCCATATAAATAGGTCTTCCTCTTATGATTCTCTTTATAACAACATATATATTATCAAATATAGGAACTCCTAAAACTAAAATAGGTATACCAATAGAAATCATAGTAACTTGTTTAAAAGCACCATCAAGTGCGATTATTGCTAATATAAATCCTGAAAAATTCGCACCAGAATCTCCTATATAAATTTTAGCAGGATATTTGTTATATTTTAAAAATCCTATTAATGCGCCAACAACCAGTATCGCCATCATTGCTGAATCAGTTTGATTTTTTGCCAATGCAACTATAAATAGTGTTGAACCTGCAATAGCGGATATGCTTCCTGCAAGACCATCTACTCCATCTGACCAGTTTATAACAGTTGTAAGTCCAACAATCCAAGTAATAGTTAATAAAAAGCTAATTCCTACCGGCAACATAATATATGTATTTGTAAAAGGATCAGTATAACCAGTAAATGCAATTCCTGAATGGTAGATTATAGCAGCTGATATAATTTGTATTATTAATCTGGGAAGCACGGCAAATTCTTTACCCTTAGTCTTATGCCAATCGTCAATTATTGCTATTCCAAAAACTAATAGCGATGAAATTAAAATGTAAAAGAATTCTTTCCCAATAGGTCTCATAAAAATTAAGTAGCCACAAAAAAATCCTATGTAAACGCCAACTCCGCCCAATAAAGGAATAGGACTTTTTTGTTTTTTCCTTTCTGTGGGTTTATCAAAAAAATCCATCTTAATTGAAAGTTTTATCAAAATAGGAGTAAGTAAATATACTATTAAAAAAACTGTTACAGCAGCATATAAGTATTTCATAAAAATTTCTCCTTTATTTTAGACCAATTATATATTTCTCCAAATCAATTAATACTTCATCGAAAATGCCTTCTTATCTAGCTGTAAGGATTTTAATAATCCTAAGAATTCTTTGACAATGCAAATCATAAATTTTCATAAATTTATCAATAACTGTATTATAATGTATATAATTACTTTTTTCAACATACTTGTAGCTTTTTGAACATTGTCATATATTGTAACTAAATTTATCACTTTTCCATTTTCAATTAATAAATTTATCTTTTATTTAAAACTTAAACACTATTTCAAATTGTAGATTTTTTCATCTATTATAATTCTTTATTCTTTGCATAAACGTAGTTCTCTGAATTTTTTCAAAAAAATTTCCTCAGATTCTAAGTCTGAGGAAATATTAAGAGAATTATTAATACTTTAACTTATGAGGCCTTATCCTTTAGGATAAAACGCACTTTAATTTTTACTTTTAATACTCTATATGCTTCATATAAAACTCTTTATTATCTATGTTTGTTGCACACTTGATATATGTGGAATTTTGACTTTCACTACGTTATACTATAGAAGGCTTAGTGATGTTTATCTAATAATAAAATGTATAAATAATACTATAAAAAATATATTGATGTTTATATAATATAAAGTAATCTTATTTACATTATTTTCAAAACTACAATTACAATTTAGAGCAATCTTTTACTTATGATTAAAGCACATAAAATTATAGTGAAAATTCTAATTGGTAATCTCTTGGATCATTTTCATATAGCTCTTTATTTATTTCCTCTGCCTCTTTACAACCTATTGCAAAATAAAAAGCAATTGTTTCTTCAGCAGAGCCTGCACAAATATAAATTTTATCTGCATTCCACTCTCTTGCAACATTTGCAGAAAGCATAAATAACCTTTTACCTATTCCTTTATTTCTATGTTCTAAGGTTATAAAAAGTTGTTCTAATAAAACGTAATTGCTCTTTTCACCAAAGAACTCACGATTGATTGTTGAAAATCCCAATAATTTATTATTGCTATCAAAAGCCCCAATAGCACTTCCACCATCTAAAATAGTTTTTCTCAAATTATTAAAATGATATTCATAACCATCTGGCCAATCAGAATCTTGATAATTGATTTCTACTAATTTACGCTTTCCCTCCACCTCTCTCCATGCTTTTCCTATATATTGAGATGGATTCATTTGGTTTATATATTCACACTCTTCTAATTCTAATTTTCTATAAATAATATTTATCATACCTTTCCTCCAGACATACTTTATATAGAAATCAAAGTAAGCTTTATTTTTATTGTTTTATATTTCTTGTTACAATATTAGAACGTAAGCATCTTGTACAAATATATATTGTCTTTGATGTACCCTCCTCTAATATTCTAACTTTCTTTAAATTTGGTTTAAAAGATCTATTTGATCTCCCACTTACATGAGAACGAGACTTACCAATTTGCTTCCCGTAAACTGTTGATTTTTCACATATATAACATTTTGCCATTATAAAAACTCCCTTTTACTATTTTTTATTCTTTTGCTTATTGAAAATATATTGGCATAAACTCACCCCTCATAAAAAATAAAAAGGCTATAATTAAATTAGACTTTATTTACAACCTGAGTAGGATTATTAATATTATCATTTTCTTGAAAATTCTATTTAAATGGTACCATTGGGTAAATCCCCCTATCAACCTACAATATTCTTCTGAAATAAAAATGCGCCATTAAACATTTTGCTTAATGGCGCATTTTATTATTAGATTTCTCTTTCTATTTTTAAAATAATTCTTTGTATACTTTTTGGAGATAAATAATACATTTCAGAAAGAGCTTTTACAGATGCCCCTTCTTTATGCTTTTTATAAATCTGCAAATTTCTATTATAGGTTTCCTTTTTGCTTTTGGTAGTCTCTCCCCAAGGCTTTCTATTACATTCCTTTTTGGGAATATAGATGTATTCACCTTCAACATATTTTTGAATTAAATCTAATACTTCTTCTGGCAACACTTCTGTTGCTTTAATATAGCTCATTGATATGCTCCTCCTAAATACAAATTCATTTTAGGATTGAGCAAAGGCTATTTTATATTTTACTATTATTTATTAGTATTAATGCAATAGCCTCTGCTACGCATTAAATGCAGGTCTAGTCATAAAATTATTTCCCCTTTCTCCTCGAATTGTTACAAATTGTGTTTATCATTTTTACAATCAAGTTGTACATATAAACACCTTTCAAATAGTTTACCACAAATTATAATATTGTTCCAATTATATGAATATTTAGAATTGATTGAATTCAAAAATCTTTTAAAAATTCACTGAATACTCCGTCCACTTTTCTGCCAATTTGGTTTCTATTCATATAATAAAGGGAATAAATCTCTTTGTTTCTTTCATATACGTAATATATTCTTCGCCAAATTCTTCAATCATATCTTTTTCTTCTTTTTTAGCCAATCTATAATACATCCATGCAATAAACGGCCACATGATGAGCATTGGCAAAGTTGCCCATTCAAAAATCATTCCTATAGTCAATAGCATAAACCCAGTATATTGAGGATGACGAATATATTTATAAACACCCGTTTTAACTACTCTTCCCTTACCTGACTCTTTAATCCAATATTTATGATAGATATTATACCATCCATTACCAATAAGTATAATAGCAATTATTGCAAGAATAATATTTAGATACATACCTGTATACCCTATTTTATTAAATAAAGTATGTCCCCATAAGACACCTTCTGGTAAATTTTTGCCTATAATCCATGATATAAGATACATGCTCATTGGAATCCCATGCATCTCAATAGCAAAAGCTAAAACAAAAGCTATATACGCAGTTGCTGGCTTTCTATCCATCCTTCTATAAAAAGGAACAAAAATCAATGCCAAACTATAAATTACAATAAAAAATAATACTCCTCCCCATTGATGATAATGTCCTTGCAATGTTTCCATATTACCTTCCCTCCGTTTATCTATAGATAAACTATCTTAGAATTTAAGTATATTCTATAATAATTTAATATAAAAATGACCTAACCAAAGTTAGGCACTAGGTTAGGCTTTAGTTTATCTGGAGTTTCTTCTTTTAAAATGCTTTCTAACTCCCCTTTAGATGTCTCATGATCTTTCAATTTTAATAGTACACCCTTATATTTCTTAATACACTTTTATAACATAACCCACACACTTCCATACTACCACCATTAATATTGTTATTCTACATATTTAACAGTATCTTGCTGATAAACAATATTCATTTAATCATTTAAAATAAAATTTTTCCTCTTTATTAGCCTGATGTTTCCTTTTTCAATTTTCTCATTTCTAGTAAAAAATTGCAGGTATATAAAATTATATAATAAAACGGCTATTTTTATGTCATTATTATTGTCGCTTTGAGTATACGTTGAGTGTATCTATCTTAAATTTTAATAATTATTGATAATGAACGCTTAGATTCAGATTTAATTCTCACAATAGTTATTAATTTCAATTTCAAAAGTAACCACAGAACCTGTTTTATTGTCTTTATTACAATATGTTACGTTACCATTATATTTCTCGGAAACACTATTTGCAAAATACATACCTAAGCCGTAATGTTCATCACTTCGTGCAGATTTTTCGGTGTAAAACTGATTTTTTGCATTTTTTAACGCTTCTGCTGAAAAACCGCTTCCAAAGTCTTCAATACTCACAATAAATTTATTATTGTTCGCTTCTAAGTTTAATCTGATTTTCTTATTACCTTTTGTGTGCTCAACTGCATTTTTAACGAGATTTAATACTGCTCTTTCTATTAAATCAGTACTGAGTAAAGCCTCTGTTTCTCTTACACTATTATAAATTATCAGTTCTATATCATTTAGCTTACAAAGTGCTTCGCTTTGGGAAATAATATTATTTATAACTGTGGATAAATTCACTTTATTTTCTGTATCAGCAGTTACATTATTTTTTGTTTCATCAATTAGCAATTTTATATATCTTTCAATTTTATCCGAATTAGTATTAATTATTTCCGCAAGCTGATATATTTCATCAATGCTATTTTCTTCGCTGATAAGCTCGGAATTACCTTTAATAATAGTAAGAGGTGTTTTTATATCGTGTGCCAATGCAGAAATATTGTCTTTTCGTTTTTGTTCCGTTTCCCATTCTTTTTTTAAGGACTGTGATAGGGCAATTTTCATGTCATAAAGTGATAGTAAAATATCGTCAAATTCTTTAATTTTTGATTTTTTGCGATTAATATTTAGTTCTCTGTTTTGAATTTGGTCGATTTCTTCAAGTAACGGATTTAATTCTTTTTTTAATTTCTTACCAAAACTTAGCGCCATTTTAACTACTATAAAAATAAAAACGATAACAAATAAAATAATTATGTCAAATTCAAGTCTTGGAAAAATTTTATGTACAGATGGTATTGCAAAATGTGCTGAAATATCATAATTTACAATGCAATATCCATCACTTCTTTCAATTAAGAAAAATCTCATTTTTACACTGCCTGATTTATTTATAAAATTTTGTGCTGCTTTTACAGTGTCATCACCAAAATTACCAGATAAATAGTTTCCGTCAAAATCAAATAAACCGTATTTACAGATGTGAGGAATAAGTAATTCGTCAAAGGGTTCACTTGATGAAATAATAGTTTTGTTCTGCTTCAGATAATGTTCAGAATAATTTGCAGGTAAAATAAAACCACTATTAAATCCTATCTTGAATAATAAGATAAACATCAAAAATTCTGCTAAAATTAAAGATGCAAGTAGCCCTAATTGTTTTAAAAACAGCCGAAAGAGAGATTTGACTTTGTACTTTTTCAGTTCCATTTATAGCCAATCCCCCAAACTGTTTCAATTGGATTTTCATCGTGTTTTTTAAATTTAGCTCTAATGTTTTTAATATGTTCTCGTATTGATGTTGTATCACTTTCAAAATCAAAACCAAACACTTTTTCTATAATTTGCTCCAAAGAAAATACTTGTCCTTTACTTTTAATGAGAAATTCACAAATTTCATATTCGCTTTTTGTCAGCTTAATTGCTTCTTCGTTTAGATATAATATTTTCTCTGAAACATCAAATTTAAAGTTGTCACTTACAATTCTATTGTGATATTCTCTTTTTTCACGTCTTAAATGCGCATTTACCCTTGCCCGGAGTTCGGAAAGGCTGAATGGCTTTTTTATGTAATCATCGGCACCTAATGAAAAGCCTTCTATCAAATCTGTATCCATTGTTTTAGCAGTTATAAAAATGATAGGACAGTCAACAGTATTGCGAATAGTTTTACAAAAGACAAAACCATCCGTATCTGGCATCATAACATCAAGCAAAATCAAATCATATTTTGTTAGCATATTTGTATTAACTTTTTCCGTTCTTTCAAAAACATCAATAAAATGATTATCTTTTTCCAGTGCCTTTTTTATAATTGTTAAAATTTGAATGTCATCATCTACTGCAAGAATTCTCGCCATTTAAACACCACCTATCTTTTCATAGTATAAACTTTTTTATCTTGGTACTCAACTTTATTCATTTTTATATTTTGAACCTTGCCAATTATTACTCCAAACTAAAAACAGTATAATTGAAGCCATTAAAATGATACTTGAAATAATAATACCTGTTTTAAAATCTTGTAAAATATTATCATAAGTCTGTACATCAACGATTTTACAGAAATAATAAGTTGATATTCTGATACCATATCCACAAGGGATGTATTTCCATATTACTTCACCCAATCCCAAATACAAAAGCGGGCTTAAAAGTGTTCCGACTATACCAAATCCAAGAGAAATGCCATTTCCCAATGTAAAACAAATAATATATTGCAAAACGTATAGTGATATATTAGATAAAAAAAGCACCAAAGATATTTTGAAAAAAGCAAAAAGAGAGAGTGCCCTATACCCCATAATTTTGAAAACAATACCTAGTCCTAAAACTGTAAAGACACAGGCAATTAAGCCAAATATACATACTGAAATCAGATTACTTAAATGTGGAATTGATTTTGAGCAAGGCGAAGTTAAGATGTTTTGGAAACTTCCTGCTTTCAGTTCTTCTTCATAAAGCATTGTTACTACTATTGAAATCACAATTGGAAATGTCATTGCAACAATCTGTATAAATACAGATATTTTATCAAATTCATCCCAAGGGGAATATGAATAATATCCACCAAAAACTACAATCCCCAATATAGGTATCAGCAGATGCAACCATAGTTGTTTTGAATGTAATAATTTATAGAAATTTGCTTTTATATTATTAAATAAGTATTTCATGCTACACCTCTTGTTTTTCAAAGATTTTAGCTGTTACTACTGAAATTAAAGTATATAAAGTCACCGTAATTAAAACACCAATCCATATTACGTTATTGTTATCTAAAAGGCTGTCCATTGGCATTAGTAATCCGTTTGGTAAAACCTTTATAACGGGACACATTACACGGGCAGGTATAGAAAACGGTATCCACCAATAACTTTCAACTGCACAGATACAAGCGATAAACAAATTACATCCAACACTTAATAAAACAGAAAAAAACATATTTATTTTAAGTGTAATAAACATAAATAGCGGAATTTGCCATGCAAAAGTAATAAATAAAAGTACGCTGGCACATAAATTGTCCAATATTGAAATTTGTTCATTAAAAATAAAACCACATACTGTTATTAAAGCTAAAAATATAAAGCAAGCAATAAATAAATATATTGTAGATGTTAAAATTTTTGCATACCATAATTGTTTTTTATCCTCTGCAATTCCAAATAGACCATGAAAATTAAATTTTTTGTCTTTATTTATTATTGAAGATGAAACGTAGGTAAAAGTAAATGGTAAAAATGAAACGTACCACCAATTATAAGATGCTGTCTGAATATAGTTTACTCCCATCAAAGCACAAGCAATTATAATGTTTACAACAGGCACAAGCCATATAATTTTTTTGTTAAAACTATGTTTTTGCTTTAATAGCTCAGCTTTTAAATAATTAGCCATTGATAGAACCTTCCTTTCTGACAATCTCCATAAATAACTGTTCAAGATTTTCAGATTGTGAAAATTTCTCTTGATACAATAACTTCCCGTTTATAATCATACCGATATGGTCAGCCATTTGTTCAATTTCAGATAAGATATGGCTTGAAACAATTACTGTAATCCCATGTTTGGGAAAAGATTTTATAAGTTCTCGTAAATCATTTATTCCTATAGGGTCAAGACCATTTGTAGGTTCATCTAAAATTAAAAGTTTAGGATTGTTAAGTAGTGCTATTGCAATACCAAGCCGTTGTTTCATACCCATTGAAAATTTTCCCGCAGGTTTTTTAGCCGTGTCTGTAAGACTTACAATTTTTAAAACTTCATCTATTCTGCTATCAGGTAACCCATACATCAAAGTTCTCACCTTCAAATTTTCTCTTGCTGTTAAGCTTTCGTAAATCGGCGCATTTTCAATAAGCGAACCAATATATGCAAGATCTTTTCTTTCAATAATATTACCATCAAAAAATATCTCACCGGATGTTGGTTTTATCATACCTGTTATCATTTTTAAAAAAGTGGATTTGCCGGCACCGTTTGGACCTAACAAACCATAAATAGAATTTTCTTCTACCTTTACAGAAATTCTGTCATTTGCTTTTTGTGTTTTAAATTTTTTGCACAAATCTTTTGTTTCCAATAAATAATTCATAAAAATATCCTCCATACTTTATTGCGATTTAAAGTATAGAGGACAATTATAAGGTTTCTATAAGGTTTAGGCATAAATATAATTTTCTATCTTCAATTAGATAAAGAGGAATATCTAATTCACTTAAATATAAGCTTACTACTATTTTAAATCTTCAATTCTCTCAACTATAGCCCCAAGCATTTCTTTATATTTTTCACCTTTAGTTTTTTCTTCATTAACTATATCCTGTGGTGCTTTTGCAAGGAATTTTTCATTAGAAAGTTTCTTTTCTACTCTATCAATTTCACTTTCTAGCTTTTCTTTTTCCTTATTTAATCTTTCTAATTCCTTTTCTACATCTACTAAATCTAATAGAGGAAGAAATATTTCAGCTCCTTTAGTAACTGCAGATACAACATTTTCTGGGATTTGTTCTTTAGAAACTAAGAATTCAACCTCATTAGCAAAAGCTAATTTTTCAAAATACATTTTTCCTTTTTCAAAAGCTTCTTTAGCTTCACTTGCAGCAAGTATAATTAATTTAACTTTTCTTGAAGGTGGAACATTCATTTCAGTTTTTACATTCCTAACTGCCTTAACAACTTCTATAATATAACCCATCTTTTCTTCTGCATCTTTAAATGATTGCTCTTCACTATATTCTGGCCACTTAGATATTGTAATTGACTTATATTCTGCTTCTAAATGAGTATATATTTCTTCTGTGATATATGGCATTACTGGATGAAGTAATTGTAGTCCAGTAGTTAGTACTGTGTTTAATACATTGTAAGCTACTCCTTTTGCCTTAATATCATCACTAAAGAATATAGGCTTAACTAATTCTATATACCAGTCACAGAATTCTGTCCACATGAAGTCGCAAATTTTTTGTGATGCAATACCAAGCTCATATTTTTCCATGTTATCAGTAATTTCTTTAACTAAATCGTTAAGTCTTGAAAGAATCCATTTATCTGCAATAGTATAATTCTTACAGTCCTTATATTTGCTCATTATATCTTTATCAATATTCATCATAACAAATCTTGAGGCATTCCAAATTTTATTAGCAAAGTTTCTTGCAGCTTCAATTCTTTCAGCTCTAAATCTTATATCATTGCCTGGTGAGTTACCAGTAATCAACATAAATCTTAATGCATCTGCACCATACTCATCTATCATCTCTAGGGGATCTATGCCATTTCCTAAAGATTTGGACATTTTTCTTCCCTCTGAATCTTTTACAATACTATTTATTAATACTGTATCAAAAGGTATTTCTCCCATATTATAAAGTCCTGAGAATACCATTCTTGATACCCAAGGGAATATTATATCTGCACCTGTAACTAAAGTATTAGTTGGATAGAAATAATTTAAGTCCTCTGTTTTATCTGGCCATCCTAAAGTAGAAAATGGCCATAATGCTGAGCTAAACCACGTATCAAGAACATCATTGTCCTGATTAAGTTTTTCACTATTGCATTTTGTACATTTTATTGGTGCATCCACAGATGCAATCATCTCACCGCAATTTTCACAATACCAAACAGGAATTCTATGTCCCCACCATAGTTGTCTTGATATACACCAATCTCTAATGTTCTCTAACCAATTAAAGTATATCTTTTCAAATCTTTCTGGAACAAATTTAATCTGTTTTTCTCTAACAA
>NZ_DKLM01000001.1:76629-77036 GCF_002455975.1 Clostridium sp. UBA6640 | reverse complement strand
CCTGCATTAGATACTACAAGTGTATAAGTTAGCACTCCTCCTGGTGTTACTGGATTTGGACTTGCTGTCTTTACAACTGAAATATCTGCTTCTCCTACTGCAGCCTGTATCTCTACACATACAGATGACACATTATTAAGGAAATTAGGATCCGGTGTTGTTGAAGTTACAATTGCTGTATTATTTATACATCCTGTAGCTGTTGTACTTACTGTTCCTCTTATTAAAATAGTTCTAGAAGTTCCAGCTGCCAAGGTTCCTATATCAATTGATCCTGGCCATGGATTAAAGGTTAATCCTCCATTTAATGAAAATTCTGGTCCTATAATACTAGATGAAACATTATCATTTACAATAACATCTTGTGCATCATTTGGTCCTGCGTTGGATACTACAAGTGTATAAGT